>JAGQIT010000369.1 GCA_020431135.1 Myxococcales bacterium
TGCGAACGACGGCGTCCCCCGGCGCGGCGATCGAGCGCGGGAGATCACCGCCGACGAGGGATCGCGCGGGCGCGGCCGAACCACGTGACCTCGACCTCGAGGAGGCGAGCGTCGAGGGCGGCCGGGGTGTCGGCGAAGCGCCGGCGGAAGAGCTCGACCTCGGCGCGGCTCTGCTCGCCGCCGCCGACCCGGATGAGCGCGTCGACGTAGGCGATGAAGTCCTGCGACTCGTCGCCGAAGCGGTCGCCGACGAGCCAGCGGCGGTCGACCGGGAAGACGCCGGCGCGGACGCGCAGCGCCTGCCTGGCGCTGATCCCCACGGTGCGCAGGCCGAGCTCGCGGGCGAGCTCGTAGGCGATCTTCGGGACGCCTTGGTTGGTCAGCCCGCTGACGACCTCGACGTCGGCGAGCGGCCCAGGCCAGCGCTCGAGGAGCGCGCGGAGGAGGCGGCGGAGCTCGACGCGGGCCTGGTCCTGATCGAAGTGCGGGCTGCTGAAGCCGACGACGCCGATCCGCGGCGGGTGCCGGGTGTCGAGGTCGGGTCGGTCGCCTGGGTCGCTGTGGTTCGCGCTCGTCATCGTCGCCTCAGCTCTCGTTTTCTTCGTGTCATATATACACGAAGAGCGGGCGCTGCGAGGTCGAGTTGGGCGGGCAGGGCAGCTGTTCGCGGATCGGCGCGCGCGTCGACGATCACGGCGCGCGCGCGCGCCCGTCACCGTCGTCGGTGTCGACGTAGAACGTCATGGCGCGGTCGGAGATCGCTGCCCTTGTGCCCGCTGAAAGCGGCGGCGAACTGCGAGCTTCGTCGGAGCCGAGGAAAGCGAGAGCGCGTGGGGCTTCGCGGGACGTCGGGGGCGAGGCGGGCTTCCCTCACACGCCCGCCGAGGTCGAAGGCCGCGAAACAGGCGCGTCGCCCCGGCGACGGGCGCTGTCGCGGGCTCGGCGATCGCTGTGAGGCCCGGGCGCGCCGTCGGAGGCCCGCAAGGCTCACGGTCCGGGGCGCGCCGACGTGGCAGACTCCGACGCCGTGCCGGTTGTCGTCGAAGACCGCTCCACCCGCGCCCTCGTCACCGTCGACGGGGCGATCGACGCCGCCCTGATCGGCGAGCTCGAGGCCGCGTTCGTCGCCCTCGCGCGGCCGCTCGTCGGGCGCCCGCCGATCCTCGTCGACCTCACGGGGGCGCCGTCGCTCGACGCGGCGGACCCCGCCGTCGCTCACCGCCTCCGCGTCGCGACCCTCGCCGCCGAGGGCGATGAGTCTGGGCCGGTGCCGCGGGTTCGCTTCGTCAACGCCGCGGCGGCGGTCGAGCGGGCGCTCGTCGACGCCGGACTCGGCGAGCACCTGGTCGGCGCCGCGCCGCCCCCCGCCGATCGCACGGCGAGCGAGCGCAGCTACGCCGACGTGCTCGGCCAGCTCCGCGACGCCTTCCCGGCGCCGACCTCCGATCCCGCGCGCGACGCCTACTTCGTCTACTCGATCGCCCGCGGCCTCGACCGCGTCGATCGCATGAAGGGCGAGCGCCCCTACCTCGGGGAGCGCCGCCCGCTCGACTACCGCCGGGCCCGCGCCGCCACCCTTGATTCTGGGATGCGCACGGTCGAGGCGGTGATCGAGGAGCTCGCCGGCTACCTCGAGGGGCTGACGATCTGGGGCCACCCGCGGACGCAGGAGAACGTGATCCCGCCGGCGACGATCCCGTCGATCGTCGGCTCGCTCCTCGCCGCCGCCTACAACCCCAACGTGATCTGGGACGAGTACAGCCGGCGGATCGGCGAGGCCGAGGTCGAGGCCGCGGCGATCGTCGCCGACCTCGTCGGCTACGACCCGGCGGCCTCGGCCGGGATCTTCACCTGGGGCGGCACGGGGACGATCTTCTACGGCGTCCGCCTCGGCGTCGAGAAGGCGGCGCCCGGGGCCTTTAAGCGGGGGATCCGCGGCGACCTCAAGGTCGTCGCCTCGGAGGTCAGCCACTACGCCAAGCTGTCGGCGCTCGGCTGGCTCGGCCTCGGCACCGACAACCTCGTGACGATCCCCGCGGACGCCGACAACGCGATCGACCTCGAGGCCCTCGAGGTCGAGCTACGCCGCCTCTGCGCCGCCGGCGAGCGGATCGCCTGCATCATGCCGACGATGGGGACGACCGACGCGTTCTCGATCGATCACCTCGCCCAGATCGTCGCGATCCGCGACGCCCTCGTCGCCGACTACGACCTCGACTACCGCCCGCACATCCACGCCGACGCGGTGATCGGCTGGGCGTGGGCGGTCTTTCGCGACTACGACTTCGACGCCAACCCGCTGGGCTTCCCGGCGCGGACGCTGCGCTCGCTGTGGGACGCCAACGCCCAGCTGTGCGCCCTCGGCCTCGCCGACTCGATCGGCGTCGACTTCCACAAGACCGGCTTCACGCCCTACGTCGCCAGCCTCTTCCTCGTCCGCGACCGCGGCGACTTCGACCTCGTCACCCGCGACCTCGAGGCGATGCCCTACCTCTTCCAGTTCGGCAACTACCACCCCGGCGTGTTCACGATGGAGACCTCGCGCGCGGGCTCGGCGGTGCTCGCCGCCCTCGCCAACCTCCGCCTCTTCGGCAAGGAGGGGCTGCGGGCGCTCCTCGGGCACCTCGTCGGCGCGGCCGAGGATCTGCGCCAAGCGCTCGAGCGCTCGCGCTTCGGCGTTGTGGTCAACGACTACAACCACGGGCCGGTGACGCTCTTCCGCGTCTACCCGGAGGGGGTCGATCCCGAGGTCACCTACCGGCGCGAGCGCGACGACCCGACCGCGGGGGCGCTCCTCGAGCGCAACAACGCCTACAACCACCGGATCTTCGCCGCCCTCCAGCGGCAGATGGACGCCGGCGACGGCGTCGCCCTGTCGCTCACCGAGCGCTACCGCGACGCCGCCTGCGGCGGGCCGATCGTCGCCCTCAAGTCCTTCGTGATGTCGCCCTTCGTCGACGCGGCGGCGATGGACGAGGTCGTCGCCTGCCTCGAGCGCGCCCGCGTCGAGGTCGCCGGCGCGGCGGCGGAGTAGGCGGGGCAGCCTCCTAGGCGTCGGCGTTGTCGGCGTTGTCTTCGTCCGCTGCGGCGTCGGGCTCGTCGGCGGGCGCGGCCTCGCCTCGGGGGCCGTGGTCGGCGCTGCGGAGCGGCCCGCTGGGGCTGCGCCGGAACCAATCGGCGACCCGCGAGGCCGCGTCCTTGGCCGCCGTGCTCGCCTTGTCGGCGACGTCGCGCTGGATCTCGCTGGGAGCGGTGAGGAGCATCGGAGAGCCTGGGTCGGGGGTGGGCATGACGCGTGCCGAGGGCGATCGCCAGTATGGGAGGTAGCGTCTGCAGGGCGCCCGGCGGATCACGAGAAAGGCGCGCAGCGTTGCCGCGCGCGCCGCGAGTTTGGACACGTCCCGGCGGCCGCGTGCGCCGCCGCGAGCCATGCGCCCTGCGGAGCGTCCAGGCGAGCGGCGGCGACCGCACCGCAGCGGGCGCGGAGCTTCGCGCCTGTGCCTAGCGCCCTGCTGCGTCCTCGAGCTCGGGCGATTGTCAGCGCTCCGGGGCTCCGGGGCTCCCGCGCTCGGGCGCTCGGGCGCTCGGGCGCTCCAGCGCTCCGGGGCTCGCGGAGCGCGTGCCTGCTCCCACGCGGCGTGAGCCCGCGACCATGCGCGTGCCGACGGCGCCGGGGAGGGCGCGGTCGCTAGCGGTCCTTCTTGCGGGCGCCTCGCCCACGGCCGCGGCGCCCGCTCCGGCTCGTCGCTGTCTGAGCGCCGGTCGACGCGGGCTCGCCGACATCGCCCGTCGCCTCGCTCTCGCCCTCCTCCTGCTCACCGGGCCAGGGCGGCAGGTCGAGCCACTCCGGCGGCTCGCGTCGACGCTCGCGTCGGCGCTCCTGCAGCGTCGCGATCACCCGCTGCAGGGTCGGGTCGGAGAACGCCCGCAGGTCGAGCCGATGGCCCTTGCCGATGTTGCAGGCGGCGCAGGCGATCGCGAGGTTGTCGACCGTGTCGCGGCCGCCGTGGTTGCGCGGGATGATGTGCTCGATCGTCGCCCGCGACAGCGGCTCGCCGTCGCAGGCGATCGTCTGCCGCCGGTTGCAGTGGATGCACTTGCCGACGAGGACCTCGCGCCCCTGGAGCCGCCCGCGCGTGAAGGTCGCGTCGGTGGCCGCGAGCCAGAGCAGCACCCGCCGCGTCCGTCCGGCGCTCATCGTCCGGGGTCGCCCGCCGCGGCGAGGGCGTCGACGAGGCGCGGCAGCAGGCGCGGGTTGGCGGCGACGACGGAGGGCTCGGACGGCAGCCAGGCGCCGCCGTCGATCCTGCGCACGATGCCACCTGCCTCTTGGACCAGGACCGCCCCGGCGGCCGTGTCCCACGGGCTGAGGTGGCGCTCCCAGTAGCCGTCGAGGCGGCCGGCGGCGACGTAGGCGAGGTCGAGCGCGGCCGAGCCGGCGCGGCGGATCCCGCGGAGCTGGGGGACCAGACCCGTGAACTCGCGCAGGCCAGCGGCGCCGTCCGTCGCCCGGCGATAGGAGAAGCCGGTGGCGACGAGCGCCTCGCCGAGGTCGTCGCCGGTGCGTAGGGCGAGGCGGCGGTGCGGGCCGCGGGGCGACTCGAGGAACGCCCCGCCGCCGCGGCGGGCGAAGAAGGTCTCGCCGCGCACGGGGTCGTGGACGACGCCGACGCGCCCGCCCTCCTCGTCCCAGAGGGCGATCGACACGCAGAAGTGGGGGATCGCGTGGGCGAAGTTCGTCGTCCCGTCGAGGGGGTCGACGATCCAGCGCATCCGCCCCTCGGCGTGGTTTCCCCCCTCCTCGGCGAGGATCCCGTGCTCGGGGTAGCGGGCGCGGATCCGCGCGACGATCAGCGCCTCGGCGGCCTTGTCCGCGGTCGTCACGAGATCGACCGGCGACGACTTGGTCGCGATCTCGAGGTCGCCTTCGAAGTGCTCCATCAGGACGGCGCCGGCCTCTGCGGCGATCTCGATGGCGAAGCTGAGGAGGAGCGGCATGGCGCCCAGCCTACCAGGACGCGCGCCGACGGAGATGTCTGCGCCCGCGCTTCCCTCGCGGGCGGCGGCGGCGTAGCCTCAAGCGGTGGGTCTTGGTTTGGGTCTCGGCTCTGGGCCAGCGCAGGGCTCGCCCCGCGGCGTCGCGGCGGGCCTCGCCGTCGTCGGCGCCCTCGCCCTCACGAGCGCGCTCGGCTGCGCCGCGCCCAACCTCTCGCGGACCGTCGGCGCCGGCAACTACGAGCTGCGCGGCAACGTCGGCGGCGCGGTGATCGGCAACCTCGGCACGCCGATGCCGCTGCCGATGGTCTATGTCGGCGGCCGCTACGGCGTCCGCGACTGGGTCGACGTCGACGGCAACTTCGGGCTCACGGCCGCGGCCTTCGGGATCTGGGCGATGGACCTCGGCGGNNACTTCCAGCTCTACCGCAAGCCCGGGGGGCTCGCCGTCGCCTCGTCAGCGCGCCTCTACCTCCTCGGCGACCTCGACCACGCCCCCAAGGCGCGCGCCTACCCGGAGCTCGGCCTCCACCTCGGCGGCCCCGTGCTCCCGTGGCTCCACCTCTACGGCGGCAGCACGCTCTTCGCCCAGTTCAAGCCGCCGCAGGGCAAGCCGCCGGTCTTCCTCACCCCCTTCTTCGGCGTCGAGTTCCTCCTCCCCGAGCGCCAGGGCCGACGCCGCGCCCGGCAGCACGGGATCGCCGTGCACGCGAGCTGGACCAACCCCTGGCAGGACGCGACCTCGGTCGTCGACTACCGCCCGGGCTACGGCGCGCTGTCGGTCCAGCTCGGCTACCGCGCGCGCTTCGGAGGGCTCGACCGGTGACGCGACGATCTGTCTCTTTGGTCATCATGGTCGCGGCCGGCGTCGCGGCGACCTCGGCGTGCCTGACCGTCGACCCCTTCTTCTTTAACGGCCGTCCGGTCGAGAGCTTCGACTTCGACGCGGACCCGCCGGATCCGGACCTCGAGGGGGAGCTCGAGCCGGCCCACCCCTCGCGCGTGCCGCCCGAGTCGCGCGTCGAGGGCCTGATCGACCTCGGCGACCGCGAGGTCCACTACGTCTACGCCCACCGCCCCGACGCCGCGGCGACCGTTCTCTTCAGCCACGGCACGACCTGGCACCTCGGCCGCTACTGGGAGCGCGCCGAGGCGCTGTGGGAGCGCGGCCTCAACGTGATGATCTACGACTACCCGGGCTACGGGCGGTCGACCGGCGAGCCCGCTGAGGCCGAGCTCTTCGAGAACGCCGCCGCGGTGCTCGAGCTCATGCCGACGCTCCCCGACTACACGCCCGATCGCCTCGCCCTCTACGGCTACTCGCTCGGCGGCGCGCCGACCTACGAGCTCGCCGCGCGGGGCGTCCGCGGCGAGGTCCCGCGCGCCGACGCGGTGATCTCGGAGGCGGCGTTTTGCAGCTCGGAGGCGATGGTCCAGGACGGCACCTTCATCGACATGCCGGCGACCTTCCTCACCAACAACCAATTCGACAATTGCGCCCGGATCGCCGAGATCGGCGAGATCCCGGTGATGATCATCCACGGCGGCGCCGACAGCTTCGTCGTCCCGCGGCACGCCGAGATGCTCGAGGCGGCGGCCG
>JAGQIT010000370.1 GCA_020431135.1 Myxococcales bacterium
GGCGTGCGCGGCGAGGGGCTGCGGGCGAAGGCGCTGCTGGGGGGCCGCGACGAGCTGTTGGTCGCCGCCAAGGCGGCGCTGCGCGGGACCGTCCGCGATCCCGAGGGGGCGCCGATCGCCGGCGCCCAGGTGTGCGCGTCGCCGTCGTCCGCGACGCTGCTGCGCAGCGAGACCCGCGAGCCCACCTGCGCGACGACGGAGGCCGACGGCACCTATCGGATCGACGGCCTCTTCCCGGTCGAGCACCGCGTCGACGCGAGCGCGCCGACCTACATCCCCAAACAATTCACGGAGGGCGAGGGCCCGCGCAAGCGGCGGACGGTGCGGCTCCTCGCCGGGGCCGAGCGCGCCGGCGTCGACCTGGTCCTAAGGCCCGGCGGCGTCGAGATCCGCGGGGTCGTCCGCGATCTCAGCGGCGGAGTTCTCGAGGGGGCGCTGGTCTCCTCGGGCGGCGGCAGCGCGCGCTCCGACGAGGACGGCCGCTTCGCGCTCTGGGTCGAGCCGGGCACGGCCTACGTCCACGCGCGCGCCGACGGCTACGCGTCGAACGGCGACCGCGGGGCGGCGCCTGGCCACGCGTTCGAGCTCTTCCTGACGCCCGAGTCGGTGCTCATCGGCAAGGTCGTCGACGCGAGCTCCGGGGCGCCGGTCGCCGGCGTCAGCGTCACCTCCGACCGCTGGGGCGCGCGCTGGAATTGGGGGACGGGACCCGACGCCGTCACGGACGCGGGCGGCCACTTCCGGATCGACGGGCTCGAGCCCGGGACCTACAAGCCGACGGCCTATGACGACGAGCACTACGGCATCGCCGCGGCCCAGGTGTCGCTCGGGCTCGGGCAGACGAGCGCGCCGGTGACGGTCGAGGTCCACCCGGCGCTGACGGTCGCGGGGACGATCGTCCCCGAGGACGGCGAGGCCTGCGAGCGCGGCTCGGTGTCGCTGACGGACGAGGCGAGCAAGCGCTCGTTCTCGGCGTCGACCGAGGGCGACGGCGCGGTGCTCCTGCGCGGGGTCTTGCCCGGGACCTACGACGTCGACGTCGACTGCGACGGCTACGTCCCCGAGGAGCGCTACGAGCCGATCGCCGTCGAGGAGGCGACGAGCGGCCTCGAGTGGTCGGTGGCGGTCGGTCAGGCGATCCTCGGGCAGGTGGTCACGGCGAAGGGCGACGCGGCGCCGTCGATGCGCGTCCGCGCGACGATGAAGGTCGACGCCGCCGACCCGCGGGCGCGGCAGACCTCGTCGTGGGGCGTCGAGACGGAGGAGGACGGCAGCTTCGCGATCTACGGCCTGAAGCCCGCGACCTACGAGCTCGGGATCTCCGGAGAACGCCCGGGGCCGGACGCGCCCGTCGAGGTCGAGGTCCCGAAGGGGCGCGACGTCGAGGGCCTCAAGGTCGAGCTGCCGGGGTCCGGGAGCGTGACGGGCCGCGTCGTCGACGAGCGCGGGGCGCCGGTCGGCGACGTCGTCGTCAACCTGCGCAGCAAGGACCGCGGCGGCGGGATGTTCTTCTTCGGCGGCCGCAGCAGCTCGTCGGCGCGGACGACCGACGACGGCGAGTTCACGATCGAGCATGTCCGACCGGGCAGCTACCGCGCCGAGGCCTCGCAGGGCTGGACGCGGACGCTGCGCAGCCCCGGGACCTCGGACGACGACGTCCAGGGCGTCGAGCTCAGCGTCAGCGAGGACGAGGCGACGCAGGTCGAGATCCGCGTCGAGGCCAAGGGGGCGGAGATCCGCGGCAAGGTGGTCGACGCCGACGGCGGGCCGGTGAGCGACGCCTTCATCTCGGCGACGCGCGAGAGCGACAGCGCGACGAAGTCGGCGGGGAGCAACGTCCGCGCGAGCCGCTGGGGGAATTGGGATCTCCAGCCGGTCCTCACGGACGCCGACGGGGGCTTCACGATCGACAACCTGACCGTCGGGACCTACACGGTCCACGCCCGGCGCAAGGGCGGCGGCGAGGGCTTCGCCGAGGGCGTGGCGACGGAGAGCGAGGCGGTGATCACCATCGAGAGCACGGGCTCCCTCAGCGGCACAGTGACGGCCTCGGCGGGTCCGCCGGAGGAGTTCACGGTGACGCTGCGCGAGCGCGAGTCGGCGGTCTGGCGCAGCGACACCTTCTTCCGCACGGGCGGGGCGTTCTCCTTCGACGAGCTCTCGGCAGGCACCTACGAGCTCACGGTCGAGGCAGGGGAGGGCAGCGCCAAGGTCGAGGAGAGCCTCGGAGACGGCGAGGAGCGCGACGACGTCAAGATCGAGCTGGTCGGTCGGGTCACCGTCCGCGGCCGCCTCGTCGACCTCGACAGCGGCGAGCCGATCTCCGGGATGCGCGTCCACATCGGGCCGTCGAGCGGCGGGATGTTCTTCGGCGGCGGCGGCGGCGAGCGCAAGGAGGTCAGCGACGCCAACGGCGAGTTCGAGGTCGCCAACGCGCCCTCAGGCGAGGTCCAGCTCTTCATTAGCACCCAGAACTGGGGCGGCACGAACGACTACAGCGGGGCCTCGATGATGCGGACGCTGGCCGCGAAGCCGGCGACCCAGGACATCGGCGAGATCACCCTCGTGAAGAAGCGCCTCACCGATCAGGAGAAGTCCGGCGACCTCGGCTTCAAGCTCCGCGACGCCGCGCCTGACGAGGAGTGGGCGAAGCGCGAGCTGAAGGTCGCCTTCGTCCGCCCGGGGGGTCCGGCGGCCGCGGCCGGGCTCAAGGCCGGCGACGTGATCACGTCGGTCAACGGCCACGACGTCACGGGCGAGGCGACCTACAAGTACTGGGCGCTCACCCGGGCGAAGCCCGGCGAGGCGGTGACGTTCGGCCTCGCTAGCGGGTCGAGCGTGAAGGTCGTCCTCGGGCCGGCGCTGTAGGTGGTCGTGCTCCTGGACAGCCCGACGCGGGGCTACTCGACGTCGGCGTCGGGCGGGAGAAAGACGCCGACGCTCCGGAGGTCGCGGTGCTCGTGGTGGACCGCCAGGGTCGCGGCGTGGGCGTGGCGGTCGAGCGCCGCGTAGGCGGCGGTGAGGAGCTCGCGGGCGGTGTCACGGGTGGCGTCGTCGTCGAGCCAGTGGAGGTCGAGGCCGAAGGTCAGGGCGGCCGCGGGGCGGCCCTCGGCGCACTCGCGGCGCGCTGAGGCGATCCACTTCTCGGTCCGCGCGGGCTGCTCGCGCCAGGCCTTGAGGCGGACGTGAGGGTCGCTCACGCGGACCTCGCCGGCGCCCTCGGGGAGGCCCGGACCGAAGGTCCCGAGGGTCGGGAAGCGCGGGGCGTCGAGCCAGCGCTGGGCGGGCGGATCGGCGGCGAGGGCCGCGGCGTCGGCGTCGGCGAACCACGCGAGCGCGTCGCGCAGGGCGTAGAGCGTGAGCGGCGGGGTCTCGTCGCTGTAGGGATCCTCGAGGCGCTCGCGGACGAGCTCGGCGAGCACCCCGAGCGGCGTCGGCTGGCTGTCAGGCCAGGTCTCGGCGGAGTCGCGGGCGTAGTTGTGGACGACGTAGGTCGGCGGGTCGGCGGGGTCGTCGTACCACAGGCCGTAGTGGAGGCCGTCGCTGTCGCCCCACATGATCGTCACCATCTCGGGCGGGTCGCAGCGGAAGCGGCACTCGAGGCGCGCGTCGAGGTCGTCGCGGGTGCGCCGCTCGAGGCCGCCGTCCTCGAACCACACCATGATCCCGCCGGGGGAGCGGCCGAGGTGCTCGGCGCCGCGGCGCTCGAGGGGATCGAGGCTGCGCCAGAAGGCGGCGAAGGTCGCCATCGACCGCGGCAGGCGGAGGCCGTAGACCTCGCGCATGCGCGTGGCGACGGCGTCGAAGC
>JAGQIT010000371.1:0-505 GCA_020431135.1 Myxococcales bacterium
ACGCGCTCGCGCTCGCCCGCCGCCACCTCCACGACGACGCGCTCGCGCGGCGCTGCGTCGAGCGCTCCGGCGGCAACCCGCTCTTCCTCCTCAGCCTCGTCCGCGACCTCGAGCCGACCGGCGGCAGCGTCCCGGCGTCGGTCGACAGCCTGGTCGCGGCCCGCCTCGATCGCCTCGACGCGGAGGCCGTGGCGACCGTGCAGGCGGCGTCGGTGCTCGGCCGCCGCTTCGGCGTCGACGCCCTGGGGCACCTGGTCGTCGGCGCCCACGGGCACCTCGCCACCTTGATCGCCGCCGAGCTCCTCGAGCCCGACGCCGAGGCCTACCTCTTCCGCCACGACCTCGTCCGCGACGCGGTCTACGGCGCGCTGCTCCCCGACGCCAAGGCGGCCCTCCACCGCCGCGCGGCGAGCTGGTACCGCGATCGCGATCCGCTGATGGTCGCCCGCCACCTCGACGGCGCCCGCGATCCCGACGCGGCCGCGGCCTACCTCGAGGCCGCGCG
>JAGQIT010000371.1:562-5054 GCA_020431135.1 Myxococcales bacterium
GCCGAGGACGAGGCCCTCAGCGTCGAGCTCGGCCTCACCTGCGGCGAGCTCGAGCGGCGCCTCGGGATGGTCGACGACTCGCTGGCGACCTTCAAGGCCCTCGGCCCGCGGGCGCGCTCGGAGGCCCAGCGCCTGCGCGCCTACCTCGGTCAGGCCGAGTGCCTCAACCTCTCCGATCGCCATGACGAGGCGCTCGCGGTCCTCGGGCGCGCCAGCGGCAGCACCGAGGAGCCCGCCCTCCTCGCGGCGGTCCACAGCCTCCGCGGCAACGTCCTCTTCTCATGCGGGGACGCGCGCTCGTGCCGGCGCGAGCACGAGCTCGCGCTGGCGGCGGCGCGGCGAGCCGGCGACGCGGCGGCCGAGGCCCGGGCGCTCAACGGGGTCGGCGACGCGTGCTACCTCAGCGGCGCCTACCGCTCGACCTCCGACTACCTCAAGGCGTCGATCGCGATCGCCGAGCGCGAGCAGATGCCGGCGATCGCGTCGCTCTCCTGGTCGATCCACGCGGCCAGCCGGGTCTTCTGCGCCGACGTCGCGGCGGGCCACGAGGCGGTCCTCAAGGCCGTCGCGCTCGCCGACCAGGCGATGGACGCGAAGGCGCAGGTGCTGGCGGCTGCGGTCTGCGCCAAGGTCAACCTCTATCGCCTCGACCTCGACGCGAGCGAGCGCGCGGGTCAGCAGGTGCTCGCGCGCTCGCGCCGGGTCGGCACCCTGCGCCTCGCCCAGTACGCGCTCCTCCGGCTCGCGTGGGTCGCCGAGCGCAGGGGTCAGCGCGAGCTGGCGATGCGTCGCTTCGAGGAGGCGTGGACCCTCGCCAGCGAGGTCGGCAAGCTCTTCCTCGGCTCGGCCCTCCTCGCCGGCATGGCGGTGCTCGATCGCCCGCGGGCCGCGGCCCTCCTCGACGAGGGGGAGGAGCACCTCCACCACGAGCCGCGGATCGATCACAACACGATCTACTTCCACATCCACGGCGTGCGCGCGGCCTACCAGCTCGGCGACGAGGCCCGGCTGCGGCGCTACGCCCAGGCGCTCATCGACGACCCGGGCGAGTCAACGGAGTTCCGCGGCTTCCACGGCCGGTGCGGCCTCCTCCTCGCCGAGCGCCTCGCCGGACGCGCCGACGCGGAGACGGAGGCGGAGCTGCGGTCGCTCCACGGCTGGGCGCGGGGGCGCGGCCTCCTCTGGGACGCCGCGCTCCTCGACGAGGCCATCGCCCAGCGCGGCGCCTGAGCGCAGACGTGACCGTGCACCCGGGGTGCAACCCCGCGGGTTGCACTGCAACCCCGTCGAGCTCGGGTGCACCGCTCGGGTGCACCCCGAAAAAGATCAATCAATTCAGGCGATTCAAGGTGGCACCGCGCGTGCTTTGGAAGAGCACCATGACCACCTTCATCCCCGTCACCCCGCTCCTCTCCACCCCCGCTGCCACCCGCGCGATCCGCCTCCGCGCCGACATCGAGGCGCTCGCGCTCGATCTCGCGGCGGGCGAGCGGAGGTCTCGGACCCCGGCCGGCGTGCCGAGCGAGGTCGAGGACGCGCTCGCCCTCCGCTTCCGCCAGCTCTTCCGCGACCTCGAGGCCGCGAGCGCCGAGCTCTCCGCCGCCGATCTCGATGAGCTGACCGCGCTGATCTCCGCCCGCTTCTACCCCTGGGTCGCCGCCAGCGGCCTCGCCGACCGGGCGGTCCACAAGCCCGCGGGCTACGCCGGCGACTTCCGGACGATCCTGATGGTCTACGCCGACGTCCCCTGCGGCGCGTGCTGGGCCGGCCGCTTCATCGACGCGCGGGTCCTCGAGTCGCCGGCGGCCTGGGCCGTGAAGAACCGCCGCGGCCTCCTCGCCGCTGAGATCGAGGCGACGATGGGCGCCGCCGAGGCCGAGGGCCGGCGGGCGCAGATCGCCAGCCTCGGCGCAGGCCCGGCCGAGGAGCTCTTCGACGTCTGGCAGCGCCTGGGCGACGCCGACGCGCGCGGGCGGATGCCGCTCGCCACCCTCTGCGACATGGACGAGGGCGCCCTCGGCCACGTGCGGGCGCGGAGCGAGGCCGAGGGCTGCGCGGACGCCCTCCAGGCGATGCCCGTCAACCTCGCGCGGGCGGCCCTCGGGCGCAGCGACGACAGGCTCGCCGACCAGGACCTGATCTACTCCGCCGGTCTCATCGACTACTTCAAGGACAACCTCCTGGTCCGCCTCCTCGACTGGATCTACGACGGCCTCCGCCCGGGCGGTCGCACCGTCCTCGGCAACTTCCACCCCGACAACCCGACGCGGCGGATGATGGAGACCTCGCTCGAGTGGGTGCTGATCCACCGCGACGAGGACGACATGCGCCGGATCTTCGCGCGCTCGCGCTTCGGCGCCGACTCGCTGCGCTTCTTCTTCGACCCGTCGGGCGTCAACCTCTTCGTCGAGGCGACGCGCCTCGCCTGAGCCCGTCTCCGACGTATCCGGGACATGACCCTTCAAGGACAATCGACGCTTAGCGATGATCCGCGAGCGCTGAGCGCCGAGCGCGATCATGAGGCACGCCGCCCCGACCACGATGAGGCGCTCTTCCCTTGCCCAGTCTTCGTGACGACGCTCGAGCCGGGTGAGGTGGTCTTCAACCCGCCCTGATCAGGCGCTGACGACGTAGCGCTTCCAGGCGTCGGCGAAGCCCGCGGGGAGGCTCCACGCCCAGACCCCCTCCTCGACGCAGCGGGCGCTCACCGGATCGCTCGCGCCGCGGAGCTCGGCGGCGACGGCGACGACCTCGTCGCGGGTGGTCTCGAGGGTGAGCCGCAGCGCTGACGCCCCGCAGGCGCCCCGTAGGCGCGTGAGCTGGGCGCGGAGCCAGGCCTGGTGATCGAAGCGGCCGACGCCGGAGACGTGGCCGCCGCCGCCTCCGCCGCGGCCGATGAGGCCGAGCGAGCCGATGCCGAACGCCTCGCCCTCGAAGAGCCCCTCGGTCGAGGGGCGGACGCCTGGCTCAATCGCCAGGTACGAAGTGACCGGCGAGACCGCGCCGCCGAAGCGCGCGAGCGGCATCATCTCCTCCTCCGTGAGCTCGTGGAGGAGCGCGGAGCCGAAGACCAGCGCCGACCAGAGGCGACCGTGGGCGTGATCGCGGGTGAAGACCTCGCGGAGCGGCTTGGTCCACAGCTCGCCCTCGACCCGCACCCACGGGAGCGCGGCCGCGTGGAGGCGGAGGTCGCGGAGGCCCTCGCCCTCGGCGAGCGACTCGGGGACGTCGAGGTCGGCCGCGCCGAGCCCGGGGATCACGACCTTGAGGTGATCGATCCGCAGCGGTCGCACCCACTCCTCGAAGACCGCCCGACCTCGCCCGTCGCTGTCCACGCCGATCGCCGCCGCCCACACGAGGCCGCCGGTGCTCTTGACCGCCGGGCCCCAGGCGTGGGCGTCGTCGCGGACGAGCTTGGAGCGGACGGAGAAGGAGGGGAGCCCGACGTGGACGAGCGCGCCGGTGGTCGCCAGGGCGCCGCGGAGGCGCGCCGGCGTCAGCGACTCGCGGGTGAGGGTGTCGGTCAGGAGGATCACCCGCCGCGGGGCGCCGCGGGGCGCCTTCTGAAGGGCCTCCGCGGCGGCCGCGAGGGCGAGGTCGACGTCGCTGCCGTTGTGGCGGGCGAGCTGGAGATCCTCGAGGGCGAGGATCGCCGCGTCGCGTCCGATGAAGCGACCGAAGAGCCGCTCGGGCCGACGCGCGAAGGGGATGACCTCGACCCGCGCGTCGGGGAAGCCGGCGATCACCGCCTGCGCGGCCGCGATCTCGGAGCTCACCTCGCTGTCCGCGAGCGAGCGCGAGGTGTCGACGAGGACGACGACGTGGGCGCCGCGGGGCGCCCGCGAGAGCTTCGGCGCGGCCTCGACCTCGACCTCGCGGAGATGGCGATCGCCGCGGAGCGCCACGCTAGCGACCCGGCCGCTCAGACGCGCTGGATCGCGGCGCGCGAGGCTCACCAGGACCTCGTCCTCCGCGAGGTCCAGGCGCGGGTCGAATTGGGCGAGCGCGTCGTCCTCGTCGCCCTCGTCGACCGCCAAGACCTCGTCCGCGACGCTCGCCGTCGGCCAGCGCACGCGGGTCCCAGGGGGCACCGGCGTGTCCCCGAGGAGGACCTGATCGCGGCGAGAGGCCGGCCGCACCCGGACGTCGGCGGCGAGCTCCGCGGTGCCGAGGCGCGGGAGCTTGAGCACCGAGCGGCCGCGGACGTACTCGACCGGCAGCGTGAGCGTGTACTCGACGCTCTTGTCCTCGCCCGGCGGGCAGGGGAAGACCTGGAGCGCCAGCGTCCCCTGGTCGCGCCAGGAGAGGAGCGCCGGGTCCTTGGGGTAGTAGCCGCCGATCCCGGTGAGCTCCTTGTACTTCGCGGCGGCCGCCTCGGCCTCCATCAGCTCGCCCTCGTACCAGACGGGGCGCCCTTTGACGGTCGCCAGGGTCCGCAGGCCGGTGGCCACCGCGGTCTCCGGGACCTCGATCCAGAAGGTCGCCTGATCGT
>JAGQIT010000372.1 GCA_020431135.1 Myxococcales bacterium
GCGGCGCGTCGGCGAAGCCGAGCGCTGACGACTGCGGCGCGAGGCGACGCGCCGATTTCGCGGGACAGCTCCCGCGAGACGCGGTGTCAGGTGTAGCAGTCGCCGTCATGCCAGACGGGGACCCCCGCGCCGTTGAGCCCGCAGGTGATCGTCGTCTCCGGATAGGGCGTGTCGGGGCCGCAGAGCTTCGTGTCCCCGGGCGCGCAGAGGAGGCACGCCTGATCGAGGCAGGGGAACCACACGTGCACGTTCTCGCCCTGGAGGGTCAGCTCGTCGCAGAAGCTCAGGCCCTCGTCGTCCCCGCCGCAGGCGCGCACGGTGTACGCCTCCGGGTCGCAGGTCTGCATGCACGCGCCCCAGCTGAGCTCCGTCATGTCCTCGACGATCTCGAAGGCCAGGCACTGGCGGTAGCCGGCGAGGTCGTCCGCGGTCATGCACGCCTCGACGTAGTCGGAGGCCTCGCAGGGCTCGTCGCTCGGGCCGAGGGGCTCGAGCCACGGGTCGTAGTGGCCGTACTGATCCGCACAGGCGCCGCCGGTGTCCGTGTCGGTGTCCGTGCCGGAGCCCGTGTCCGTGCCTGTGCCCGCGTCCGTGCCGCCCGTCCCCTCGGTGGTCGAGGCAGCGCCCGTCGAGCTCGCGCCCGTCGAGCCCGTGGTCGCCGTCGTCTCGCCGGATGAGTCGCCGGACGAGTCGCCGCAGGCGACGGGAGCGAGGGCGAGGAGGACGAGGCCGCAGGAGACCCCGAGAACGCGCAGAAACCGAGTCACGACGGCTCGTGTCTATCACCGCGGGCGTCGACGCGGACCGGCAAACGATCCTCCCCCGCAACCCTTTCGCGGGCCGGCGGCCAGCCGGCGCGCGGGCGCCCTGCCCTATACTCAAGCTCGAGGTTCGGCGCCGGCCCGCGGCTCGACGTGAGCGGAGCGCGAGACGACATGATGATCGAACGCCGGGCGCTGGCGGCCTTCCTCGGCCTCACCTTCCTCCTCGACTGGGGCCTCCTCGGCGCCTACCTCGGCCTCGGCGGCGCCTGGGAGCAGCCCGCGTCGACGCTCGTCCTGGCCTCCTACATGCTCGCGCCGGCGCTCGTCGCCGCCTTCGTCCAGCGCCGCGTCCGACGGCGGCCGGTGAAGGAGCTCGGCCTCGGCCTGCGCCCGAACCGCTGGTGGCTCGTCGCCTGGCTCGGGCCGCTCGCCCTCGCCCTCGTCGCCACCGGCGTCGGCTTCCTCCTCCCCGGCGTCAGCTTCGACCCGTCGATGGCCGACCTGATGGCTCGCTTCGAGGGGATCTTCAGCGCCGAGCAGATGGCGGAGATGCGCGCCCAGACCGCGAGCCTGCCGCTCCACCCCTTCTGGTTGTCGCTGCTCCAGGGGCTCATCGCCGGCGCGACCCTCAACGCGGTCTTCGCCTTCGGCGAGGAGCTCGGCTGGCGCGGCCTCCTCCAGCGCCTCCTCGCGCCGCTCGGCTTCTGGCGCGGCTCGGCGCTCGTCGGCGCGATCTGGGGGATCTGGCACGCGCCGGCGATCCTCCTCGGCCACAACTACCCAGAGCACCCGGTCGCCGGCGTCGCCATGATGACGATCTGGTGCGTGCTCCTGGCCCCGCCCTTCGCCTGGGTGCGCGCGCGGACCGGCTCGACCGTCGCCCCCGCGGTCATGCACGGGACCCTCAACGCCTGCGCCGGCCTGCCGCTGATGGTCACCCACGGCGGCGATGACCTGCGGATCGGGCTCACCGGCCTCGCCGGCTTCGTCCCGCTGGTCGCCGTCAACCTGTGGATCCTCGTCACCGGCGCGCCCGAGCTGACGAACGACGCGCCCGCGCCCGAGAGCCCGCCCTGAGGTCGCTCCGCGGAGCTCCGCGAGGCGCCCGAGCTGACGAACGCCGCGCCCGCGACGGCGCACCGATCCGCCGGGCGCCTGACCTCGCGACCGAGACCCCTCCGCCCTGGTTCTCACGGCGGCCGGCCACCCCCCCGAGAACGGGTCACGCCGCCGTCTCAGGCGGCGCGAGGGCGCCGCTGACGGCGCGGGGCGTTCTCGGGTAGCGTGCGCCCAGGAGAGCGATGCCCCGACCCGACGACCGACGATCCCCGCGCGCCCGCCTCGTGAGCCCCCTGCCCGCGCTCTTCCTCGGCCTCGGCCTCGGCCTCGGCGGCTGCGGCCTCTACGACTTCACGAGCAGCGCGACCGACAGCGACGGCAGCACGGGCACCGACAGCGACGCGACCGCGACCGACGGCACCGACGGCACCGACACCTCGTCCGACGCCGAGGCCTGCGGCGACCCGCTCACAGATCCGCCCTGCGCCCCGGCCGGCGCGTCGACGCTGACGGCCCTGTGCAAGGCGCGGACGAGCGCCGCCGACTGCCTCGCCTTCGCCGACGGCGGCGGCGCCAACAAGTGCGCCTGGGTGACGGTCTCCTCCTTCGCCCCCGGCGACTTCCTCTGCGCCCCGGTGAGCGCCTTCGGCGAGTGCATCGGCCTCCAGACCGACAACACGAGCTGCGCCGGCGGGGCCTGCGACGGCGCGGTCTCGGCCGCCGCCTACTACCGCTTCAACGACCAGTGCCAGGTCGAGACCTTCACCGGCTCGTTCTGCGGCTGGAAGGTCCTCGACTGGGATCTCTGCGCGTGGAACGGCGCGAGCCCGGACGAGTGCGCGCAGCCGTGGCCGAGCGCCGGTCCGCCGGCGTGCCGCTGCAACTGCTAGGAGCCAGTCCGCTTCATCAGAGCGCGGCTCGACCGGGCGTACTCCAGCTCTGACGGCGGCGAGAGGGTCGACGAGGGCGAGGGAGGGAGAGCGCGCGCGGGAGCGGGTCGCTACCGTCGCGGCGCGACGAGGGACAGGACAGACAGAGAGCCCCGCTCGCTGGCGACCGATCGCGCGATCGATCGCCGGGAGCGGGGCCCGCTCGCCGCCCGTAGGCGCCGCCGCTACTGCGGGATCGGCATCAGGTCGAGGCCGCCGGCGTACCAGTAGGAGCCGTAGTTGAGGACGCCGTAGACGCTGATCCCGACCTCCTGGTCCGACGACACCGTGTGCGTGCCGTCGCCGGCGTTCGACAGCTTGACGTGGATGTAGCCGAAGCCCGAGCCGCCGATCGGCTTGAGCGCGCCGCCGACCGCCATGTCGTCGACCATCAGCGACGCGCCCTCCGGGGCGATGATGTCGACGTAGTTCGCCGACCACGACGGCGGCGCGTGGAAGAGGTAGGTCTTGCGGTACTGGTCGGTGGCCACCGACATCAGCATCGCCGGGTCGCTGGTGCCGAAGCCGGCGGACTGCCCGACCATGTACTGGGCGACCGCGACCTTCTTATCGGTCGTCACGCGGAACGCCGCCTGGGTCGTCGGGATCTCGATGAAGTCGCCCTTGTTGGCGAGGGTCTTCGGCGCCGCCTGGTCGGGCTCGTAGGTGATGGTCGTGTCGTCCTCGCTGGCGATGATCCGGACCATCTGCGCCTTCTCCTTGGTGTCGTCGGGGACCTGCGCCGGCGGGACGACGAAGTAGTCCTTGGCCAGGGTGTCGAGCGGGAACATCGACTCCTCGAGGTGATCGCAGGCGCCCTTGTCGAGCGGGACGTTGGTGCACGGGTGGCCGCTGATGATCTGCACCGGCTTGTCGGCGTTGACGATCGTCCCCGTGAGGTCGCCGCCGGTCGCCGAGCGGACCATCAGGACGTCGCTCGGCTGGAGGGTGACCATGCCGGTGCCGTCGGCGTTGACGCCGGCCCCGGCCGCGACCTTGTTGCCGGTCGCCGACGGCTCGAAGGTGATGACGGTGTCGGGCTCCTCGGCGATCACCGAGAAGTAGCCGGGGCGCTGGACCTGATCCCAGTGCTGCCAGGAGGCGATCAGGTAGGTGCCGGTCCAGGCGTTGGTCGGCAGCAGGAGCGAGGCGTCGTTGGTCACCGTCGCGCCGAGCGGGTTGTACTGGTAGACGGTCACCGGCTGGTCCGAGCGCAGGCGGTAGGCGCCCTCCGGGACGACCTTGGTCGAGCCGTTCATCTCGGTGAGGGTGTTGTCCCAGGGGAGGTTGATCGTCTTCACCGTCCCCGGCGCGACCGTGTCCATCGCCACCATGTTGGCGCCGCGGGTGATGTTGATCGTCGCCATCGCCCCCGAGGTGTTCGAGACGGCGACCGCGAAGACGTGCGGGTTCGACTGGTAGCCCGGGTACTGCGGGGTCAGGGTCGGGTAGTAGTTGCAGCCGATGTAGTTGAGGCCGAGCGCCTCCTTGGTGCAGGCGCCGAGGCACTGGCCGGAGTTCTCGTCGCACATCAAGCCCTGAAGGCCGTCGCAGGTCTCGAAGGGCTCCCAGGCCTCGCCGGCGTCGTCGCAGACCATCGAGTTGCCCTCGTCGTCGCACGAGTAGCTGCCGGGGATGCAGAAGACGCAGCCGACCCCGTCGGCGCACTCGTTCTCGCAGGCCTCGGTTTCGGTGTAGCCGCCCATGCCGTCGCAGGTCTTGGCCTCGCCGTCCTCGCAGACGATCTGGCCGGCGGGGCAGACCATCCCCGAGTCGGTGGCGTCGGTCGTGCTGTCGGTGTCGCCGGTCGTCGCCGTCGTCGTGCTGTCGGTCTCGCCCGAGGTCGCCGTCGTCGTCGTCGCCGTGCCGTCGGTCGTGCTGTCGGTCGTCGTCCCGGTCGTGCTCGAGTCGCTGCCCGAGCCCGACTCGGTCTCGCCCGAGGTCGCCGTCGTCGTCGCCGTCGTCGTCCCGGTGGCGGTCGTCGTCGCCGTCGTCGTGTCGGAGGTCGAGGCCGTGTCGGTGCCGGCCGTGTCATCGCCGGCGCACGCGCTGAGAGCGAGCGCGACGATCGCCAGGGGAGAAGCGAGGGGTCGAATACGCATGACCGGCGTGTAGCACGGACCCGGGCGCAGATGTTCGAGCGGACAGCCGAAATCGACGCGCCCCAGAGTCCGAGATGTCGGCCTGATTACAAACCTGTCCGTTTGTATCCAGCGCGTCGCAACGAAGCGCACATCGTGAGCGGCGGCGCGTCTCCCTGCCCGCCCCCGAGGCTCCGCCGACCTCCCTACGCGATCGGACCGACGAAGAGCTCGACCGCGATCCCGCCGTTGCGCAGGCCGAGGCGGCGCTCGAGCGGCAGGCCGGTCGCCGCGGCGAGGGCCGGCGTCGGCGCGAGGAGGGCGAGCTGCCAGTCGAGGCCGTCGCCGGCGAAGCGCGCCCGGAGGTGCTCGCCGAGGCGGCGGTAGATCGCCCGGAGCTGGCGCTTGTCGGCGATCCGCACGCCGTAGGGCGGGTTGGTGAGGACGAGGCCGCGGGCCGCCGGCGGCTCGCTCTCGGCGAAGACGGCGGTCTCGAGGCGCATCCACTCGAGGGCGCCGGCCCGCTCGGCGTTCGCCCGCGTCGCCGCGAGCGCCCCGGGGTCGCGGTCGCTGGCGACGATCGGCGCCGCAGGTCGCCGGGCCTCGGGGAGCGCCTCGCGCT
>JAGQIT010000373.1 GCA_020431135.1 Myxococcales bacterium
CGCGGCGCCCCGCGGCGCGAGCGACAGGGCCACGGCCGCGGCGCCGCCGAGCGCGGCCGCGACGCGACCCGCGAGCGTGCGTGGTCGACCCACGGAGCGCATCGTACCAGCGCCCGACGACGACGTCGCGCCTGACCCAAGTGGCAGGCCGCGGGCCTCCGGGGCGACCCACGCGATCGCCTCTCCCGCCGAGACGCGTCTCGTCCTTCGCCGTCCTCAGGAGCCGAAGAGCGGCGCGCGGACGCGCGGACGAGCGCGCTCTGAGTGCGCGTCGACGACGATCCGCGCCCGCGCGCTTCGCCGCGAGCTACGGGACCGCAGCGCCACCGGGCGCAGCGTCACTGCGACGCCGCCTGGATCTGCCGCAGCGCCGCCGTCTTGCGGGCGAGCGCCTCGCGGTTGCGGATCACCGCCTGCAGCCACTCGCACTCCGCGCGGAGCTTGTCGGCGTCGACCTTCGAGGGATCCGCCGCGGCCGCCTCGAAGGTCCTGACCGCCCGCTCGAGGAGCCGCGGCTCGGGGATCCGATCGCCGATCCAGCCCTGCACGAGCGTCGCGACGCGGTGCTGGTGGACGAGGAGGTCGCGCGTCCAGGGGGTCACCCGCGGGATCATGATCGCCTCGTGGAGGGCGTCCCACGCCTGATCGTACGCGGGGTTGAGGCCGCGCAGATCGATCTTCCGCAGGCGCTGGACGATCGACCTGCGCTCCTCACGGCGCTCGTGGATCGCCCCGATGACCATCATCAGGGCCTGGAGGGCGGCCGCGCCGACGACGAGCCCGACGACCCCGAGGGCGCCGTAGGCCTCGTAGACGTAGACGCCGACGGCGGCGAGCGCCGCCATCCACATCGGGACGATGAAGAGGAGGCGCGGCGGCAGGCCGATGACCTCGGCGACGACGCTCGTCGCAAAGACGATCCCCGCCGCCGCGATCACGCGCGCGTCGCCGACCAGCGAGGGGAACGCCTCGAACGCCATCACGGCGATCAGGCCCGCGGCGATCAGGGTCAGGACTCCCATCAGGTTGATGATCATGGCGACGCTCTCCGGCCGGGCCCGAGTCTACCAGCCCGCGGCGACGACCCAACGCCGCCCGCGAAGCGGACAGGAGCGGGGCCATGTCCACCGCCTCGCCATGCGTGTTGCTCGAAAGGTCAGGTTCTCCGACGAATCTCGCCGCGCGAAATCGCGCCCCGCACACGTCTAGCGACGCGGGCCGCGAGGCGCCGGTCGTCGCAGCTCCCTCATCGAGCCGGCGGCGACGGCTCGCCCCGCCCCTAGCGCTTGCGCAGCAGCCCCTCTTGCACCGTCGACGCCACCAGCTCGCCCTTGCGGTTGAAGAAGTGGCCGCGGGCGAGGCCGCGGGCGTGCGACGCCGACGGGCTCTCGACGGCGTAGAGGAGCCAGTCGTCGAGGCGGAAGTCGCGGTGGAACCACATCGCGTGGTCGAGGCTCGCCGTCTGCATCCCCGGGCTCAGCCACGAGACGCCGTGGGGGAAGAGCGCCGTCGTCATGAAGTGGAAGTCGGAGGCGTAGGCGAGGAGGAAGCGGTGGATCTTCGGGTCGTCCGGCAGCGGATCGATCGACCGGTACCAGACGTAGCGCTCGGGCGCGCGGACGCCCGGATCCAGCGGGTTGATCGGCGCGACCTGGCGGACCTCGATCGGCTTGACGCCGACCGCCCGGGCGCGCAGCGGCTCGGGGATCTTGTCGGCGATCAGGCGCGCGAGCTCGGTCTCACTCGCCAGCCCCTCGGGGCCGGGGACGTCGGGCATCGCCGCCTGGTGGCTGAAGCCCTCCTCGGCGATCTGAAACGACGCGCCCATCGAGAAGATCGGCTTGCCGTTCTGGATCGCGACGACGCGGCGGGTCGTGAAGCTCTTGCCGTCGCGGATCCGGTCGACGTCGTAGATGATCGGCCGGCCGGCGTCGCCGGGGCGCAGGAAGTAGCCGTGGAGCGAGTGGACGGTGCGGCCCTCGGGGACCGTCTGCTGAGCCGCCGACAGCGCCTGACCGAGCACCTGCCCGCCGAAGACCGTGCCCCAGCCGAGGTCCTGGCTCTGGCCGCGAAAGAGGCTCTCCTCGAGGCGCTCGAGGCCGAGGAGCTCCAGAAGTTCGGCGAGAACGGCGTGCATGGCGGTCCTGTAGCACCGCCGTAGCGGCGGCGCCAAGCCGGCCGAAGCGGAGCGCGCGGACGTCGACGCATGTGCAACGCGCTGCGCGGGCTCGCCGCGTCGCCGCTCGCGGACCGCCGCCGCGACGAGCCCGAAGACCGCGGCCCAGACCGACGCGAGGGCGAGCCAGAGGCCGATCGCAGGCGCCGTGGGCGGGACCTCGGCGAGCGCCCGCGCGGGCTCGACGGCGTTCGCCCCCGCCGCGTCGCCGCGCGCGAGCGCACCCGCGGACGCCGCCAATGCCCCGACGTGAGCGCCAGAATTGAGCTGGAGCGGGCTCACGTCGCGGCTCCTTCGTCCGCGCGGAGCCGCCGCGGCGCGACGTCGTGGGCCTCCGTCCGCGCCGGCGTCGAGCCGACGAAGGCGGTCCTCGTCCGCGTCGACCTCGGCGCGCAGCGAGCGGTCGCCCACGGACCGCTCGCCATCACAAATATGTCCAAAAGAACATGTTTCGCTGCGACCCAAGTTCTGCCTCTCGCCGGCGCGACACGGGCGGCCTCCTCGACGACGCGCAGCAGCCGATGGAGGCGCCCCGCGTCGCGGATGGAGCGGCGCGCGCGAGGTCGCGCGCCCGCCCAGGCGCCGCCCGTGACGACGCGCAAGCGTCCCGCGGGCCGCTCATCGCCCGCGCCGATCCGCGGATATCATGGCCTCCGGATGCACCGCGCCCACGTCATCGCCTGCGCTGCGGCCCTGGCCGCGTGCTTCTCCAACTCCGATGAGACGACGGGCGCGACCTCGGCCGCGACCGCCGACGCGACCTCGTCGTCGACGACAGGCGACGCGACCGCGACCGCCGGCGACGAGACCACCGGCGCCGAGGCGACGTCGGGGCCGACGACCGATCCGACCGGCCCCGATCCGTTCTGCGGCGACAGCAACCTCGACGCCGGCGAGGAGTGCGATGACGGCAACCAGAGCAACGGCGACGGCTGCCTGGGCGACTGCACGATCGCGACCTGCGGCGACGGCGTGATCTGGATCGGCGTGGAGGACTGCGACGACGGCCCCGACAACGACGCCAAGGGCCTGAGCGGCTGCCGCCTCGACTGCAGGGCCGCGGCCTGCGGCGACGGCGCGATCTACCCCGGCGACTTCGGCCCGAAGATCCTCCTCGCCGCCGGGTCTGGCCAGGCCGTCGCCGACCTCAACGAGCGCAACGCCCGCGCGGTCGGGATCGACGCCCTCGGCCAGGCCTACGTCGTCACCGACTGGAACCTCGGCGGCGGCTACCTCCACAGCGTCGCGATCGAGCGCTTCGCCGCCGACGGCAGCCCCCTCGACGAGGCGCCGATCCTCGCCTACCAGGGCGCCAAGACCGTGCGCCGCCCGGTGCTCGCCGCGGCCCCCGACGGCTCCTTCATCGTCGCCTGGGAGACCGACGCCAACGGCGACGACGTCGTCTACCGCCGCTACGGCCCCGACGGCTTCCCGCTCAGCGACCTCGTCGCGGCCGCGACGATCACGAGCGGCGACCAGAAGGATCCGACCGTGGCGATCAACGGCGACGGCGCGGCGGTGCTCGCGTTCCGCTCGATCCTCGGCCCCGACCTCGAGGGCAAGCACGTGATCCGCGTGCGGACGATCCCCGCGGAGGGCGAGCCGCCGCCGGACTTCGTCGCGGGCGTCGCCGAGGGCGACCTCTCGGTGCCGTCGCTGGCGATCCGCAGCGACGGCTCGTACGTCCTCGCCTTCGCCGACGAGAGCGGCGCGGTCTATGCCCGCGGCTACACCCAGGGCGGCGCCCTCGCGGTCTCCCTCGACGCGATCCCCGGCATCGCCGGCGCGACGGCGAGCTCGCACCCCTGGATCGGCGTCGCCGCGCTCGAGGACGGCGGCTTCGCCCTCGCCGGCATGACCGCCGAGGGCCACGTGACCGTCAACCGCCACGACTCCGCGGGCGCCCTCGTCACGGCGACGCTCGCCTCGACCTCGGCCCTCGGCTCGATCCCGCGGATCGACCTCGCCGCCGACGCGGCGGGCAACCTCTTCGCGCTGTGGGCCGGCTGCGGCCTCCCGGGCGAGAGCGACAATTGCGACGGCGACCCCGTCGGCCTCCTCCTGCGCCGGATCTACGCCGACGGCGAGCCCCTCGGCGACGCCGAGCAGATCGCCATGATCACCCACTTCAAGCCGCAGGCCCTCGGCGTCGCCAGCAACGCGATCGGCGACCTCGCGGTCGTCGCCGAGGACGACAACAGCCCCTTCCTCTGGCTCGCCCGCGCGGAGTGCCCATAGGTCGAGAGGCCTCGGATCGCGGCGCAGACCGCCGCGAGGACCTCCCCACGCGGGGGAGGTCTCCACAGGCAGCGCGCGCCGGACGAGGCGCGATGAACCTTCGGACAGCTCCTCTCGATAGGAGCACGCGCGCGCGCAGGCGGAGCGCCCGCCTCGCGCGACCCTCCCCATTTGGACGCGCATCGGGCCGCGGCGTCGCCTCGAAGTGACGCCGCTCGGGTCGCCCTCTCGCCGCGAGAACACCCGCTACGCCGGCGTTGTCGGCCGCGCGGGCCGTCGCCCAGGCCCGCGGATCGCCGCCTATGACAGCTATACGCCCTGCCTATGATCTACCGCCGGCTCGCAGACGCTATTACCGACGAGTAGCACGCGTGATGGCGCGGTCGTGGCGGATCGGACCTTCGGGGCCGGGCGCCACGTCGCGTTCTCGCCCCTTGAATCCCAGCGTCTTCATGAGCAGAGACCCCATGAACCTCCGAACCCCACTCCTCTTCGCCGTCTCCCTCGCCACCGTCGCCTGTCAGGACCCTGACTCCGGCCTCACCTGCGAGGACGGGATGATCGAGCGCGACGGCCAGTGCATCGCCGCCGCCCTCGAGGTCCGGCTCACCCACCTCGACGTCCGCTACGACCTCTCCCAGCCGGTCTACGTCAACAACCGCGTGCCGATCACCTTCGGCGTCACCGCCGAGAGCCCCGACCCGCAAAACCCCGTCACCCGCAACGTCGCGGTCTCCTTCTCGTTCATCGAGGCCGACCCCGCCGACCCCGAGAACCCGGCCACCTGCACGTCGAGCGCGATCGACGTCGAGGTCGTCGGCGACGGCGCGGAGAAGCTCGTCAACGCGTTCATCTGGCCGACGACGCTGTGCTCCGCGCTCGCGACCTCCGGCGCCGCCGTCAACCTCATGGTCGACTTCGACGGCGGCGAAGAGGGTGCCGAGGAGCTCGGCTCCGACGTCGACGCCCCGAGCGTCGTGTTCACGGCGGCCAACCGCGACGACGCGCTCAACCAGCGCTGCCGCGCGGCGCTCGAGGGCGATCCGCAGCCCGGCTGC
>JAGQIT010000374.1:0-817 GCA_020431135.1 Myxococcales bacterium
GAAGCAGTGAAGGTTGTTCGCCTCTCGGCAATTTCATTGCATGTTCACCGAGATTGCCAAGCGACGCGGAGTCCTCGTAGCGTCGACGCGTGCGTACGCTCTCGCTCCCCTCTCCGCGCCCCCTGCCCTGCGCGCTCCTCCTGTCGCTCGCGATCGGCTGCACGGGCTGCTCGGAGGGCGCGGCCGAGGGCAGCTTCGGCGGCGGGCTCTCGGCCGGGCAGAACGTCGCGCCGACCGAGGGTGGCGACAGCGACTCCGAGGGCGGTGACTCCGACAGCGACGGCGGCGGCTCGGCCTCGACCTCAGGCGGCACGGGCGCGAGCGCCGGCACGGACAGCGACGGCGACAGCGACTCCGGGAGCGGCGGCTCGACCGGGGCGACGACCGACGGCGATCCGCCCGCGTGCGGCAACGGGATCCTCGAGGACGGCGAGGACTGCGACGACGGCAACTACAGCAACACCGACGACTGCACCGATCAGTGCGTCCCCGCGGCCTGCGGCGACGGCCACGTCCACGTCGGCGTCGAGGCCTGCGACGACGGCAACCAGCAGGACGGCGACGGCTGCACGGCCTCGTGCCAGCTCCCGGGCTGCGGCGACGGCGTCGTCCAGCCCGGCGAGGAGTGCGACGACGGCAACCAGAGCAACGAGGACGGCTGCACCAACCTGTGCACAAAGCCAGGCTGCGGCGACGGCATCGTCCAGCCCGGCGAGGCCTGCGACGACGGCAACGACAGCGACAACGACGCCTGCCTCAACAATTGCGCGGCGGCGAAGTGCGGCGACGGGGTCGTCCAGCAGGGCGCCGAGCTCTG
>JAGQIT010000374.1:929-5444 GCA_020431135.1 Myxococcales bacterium
GTGACCAACGGCAGCTGCAACGGCTGCTCGGTCGCCTGCAACGCCGGCTACGGCGACTGCAACGCCAACGCCGGCGACGGCTGCGAGACCAACACGGCGAGCAACGCCAACCACTGCGGCGCCTGCGGCAAGAGCTGCGCGGCCAACGAGGACTGCGTCGGCGGCGTCTGCATGGGCCCCGAGACCTACGGACCGATGCACACCTTCGGCGGCATGACGAGCGATCACTTCGTCACCCAGGGCTGCTGCTCGGTCGGCTGCAACGGCAACAACGACGTGGACGCGGCCTACTTCTGCGCCCGCTTCTACGGGGCCAACTGCGCGCCGAAGCCCGGCTACTACATCGCCCAGACGCCCAATCTGACCTACCCGAAGATGCACAAGTACCAGGGGTGCTCGCCCTACGGCGTGGCGATCCCAGGGACGACCTGCGACGGCGGGGCGTGCCGGATCACCGACCTCGCGGAGATCACCATCGGCCTGGTCAACCTGGTCTGCGAGTGCGACTAGGGCGCGCGCTCGCGGGCATCAAGGCCGCGAGAACGCGCGACGCGGCGGCCCCGTCGGGGACCGCCGCGCCTCTCGATCAGGGTCGAGTCGACCTCGACGACTACTCGACCTTGATCCCGCCGGCCTCGCAGGTGTAGCCGTACCAGCCGTCGAGGATCGCCGGCGCGAGCGCCTGGCACAGCGACAGGGTGTCGGTGCCGGCGACGGCGATCTTCGGGTCGGCGGCGGGGTCCTGATCGCGGCTCGGCAGGCCCGCGAGCATGAACTGCGGGGTGTTGAGGAGGAGCCCGGCGTAGCGGCGGGCGCCGGCCTCGAGCTCGCCGGAGTTGGCCTCGGCGATCGGCGTGTCGAGCGGGACGCCGACGAGGCCGACGATGACCTCCTCCTCGGCGGCCGAGCGGATCGTCGGCTCGGTGATCAGGCGGTCCTTGATCGCGATGACGGCGTCGCGGACCGTCGCGCCGGAGCCGGCGCCCTCGACGAGCATCAGCTCGATCCACTCGTAGTCGGCGCAGGCGCCCCCGAGCGGGCCCGTGCAGGCGCCGTTCAGGTTCGGGCTCTCGCCGGCCCCGAGGCGGTCCTCCCACGAGAGCATCGAGTTGAAGTCGACGCCGTTGAAGCCGGGGAGCGCGTCCTTGATGAAGATCCCCTGGTCGCGGAGGAAGCCGTAGGCGCTCGGCACCCCGCCGTCGCTCAGCCGCTGCGGCCGGTCCCACCACATCGCCTGCGCGGCCGAGTCGATGAGCACCCAGGCGCTGTAGCGCTGGATCCGATCGCCGAGGCTGTTGAGGCGCGCGGTCGGGTCGCCGTTGGTCACCGAGAAGGGCTCCCAGATCGGCTGGAGGTTGTAGGCCGAGGTCGCGCCGCAGGCGTCGGGGGCGTCCTGGTTGAAGTAGGGGTGGGTGGCGATCGCGACGAGGAGCTCGCGCGGCGAGTAGCGCTCGGCGACGAAGAGCTCGGTGAGCTCCTGGAGGATCTCCTGCTGCTTGCCGTTGCGCGGGAAGGAGTGGGCGAGCGTCAGCGGGTAGCCCATGACCTCCTTCCACATGTTGTTGGTGATGTTGGCGGCGAGGAGGAAGGCCGCGGCCTGGTCCGCCTCGACCGCGTTGTCTCCGCCGAGGACGAGGCCCATGTCGGCGAGCGACGTCAGCCCGTCCTTGTAGAGCGGGTCGACGTCGAAGAGCTGCGGCGCGCTCGGGAGGTCGCCGCCGAGGTAGCCGGCGTCGCCGAGGAGGTCGCCGTTGTGGGCGTCGTAGAAGGTCCCGCAGGCGCTGCTCATGCCCCACGGGCGGACGCCGCCGTCGCCGACGAAGCCGGCCCAGCGGAAGGCGGCGAAGAGCTCGGCCTCGGGGCGGCCCTTCGGGTCGCCGTAGATCGCCCGCTCGAAGTTGCCGGTGATCGCCCAGAAGTGGTTCTGCTCGGGGTCGGGGTTGTAGGTGACCGAGTCCTCGGAGTTGTGGCACTCGAGGCAGCCGATCCGCCGGCCGAGGTAGGCCGACTCGAAGATCTCGCCGTAGTTCGCCCGGCGGACGATCTCGAGCTCGGTCTGGGTGACGTTGGCGCCGGTCAGCGGCTTCGCCATCCGCGCGAAGAGGTCGGCGCGGTAGGCCGGGGTGATGTCGTCGAGGCGCAGCGAGCTCTCGAGGACGTCGCGCAGCGAGAACGACTGGCCGAACGAACCGTCGGCCGGGCCGTTGTCGCGGATGTACGCCGCGAGGTCGCCGCTGTCGGCGGCGCCGCTGCGGATCCCGTAGCAGCCGAAGTTCGCCTTGACCTCGATGCGGTTGATCCGGAGCTGCTCGAAGAAGAAGTCGTACCAGCGCTCGATGTAGCGGTCGCCGCTGGCGAGGCCGCGGGCGACGATCTCGCGGCCGTCGCCGCCGGCGGCGTCGATCTGCTCGATCATCGACACGAGGAGCCGGACCTCGCGCATGCCCTCGGGCTTGCGCCCCTGGATCAGCGGGATCGCCCGCTTCACCCAGGCCTCGTCGCCGGCGTCGCACAGCTCCTCCGCGTCGCCGGGCGGCGGCGGCTCGACGCCGGGGCCGCCCGAGCTGCCGCCGCTGGTCTCGCTCTCGTTGGTCGTGTCAGAGGTGTCGGTGTCGGTGCCGCCCTCGGTGTCCGAGCCGCCCTCGGACGTGCTCTGGCTCGTCCCCTCGGTGGCGCTGGCCATCGGCTCGTCGCCGTTGCAGCCGCCGAGGCCGAGGCCGAGGCCGAGTGCGCCGGCGAGGCTGAGGAGCTGCGCGGCGGTGCTGTTGCAGTGTTGCGTCTTCATCGTCGCCCTCCGCCTCACGCCTTGATCCCGAAGTAGAGCTCCTTGAGGCGGGTCGCCGCCTCGAGCTCGTTTTTCACGCCGCCGCCGACGTCGCCGACCGCGAAGGTCTGCGACGAGAACGGGTAGATGCCGAGGGCCATCATCAGCATCATCCGGTTCTCGGCCGGCGTCACCCAGGTGTCGGCGTAGCCCTGGTCCTCGGTGATGGCCCCGTAGACGCCGCGCTCGCCGCTGGTCACCGGGCCGCCGATGAACACGTTGACCATCCCCTGCGGCCAGTGGTTGAGGCCGTCCTGGCCCTGGACGTAGGGCGTGCGACCGAACTCGGTGTTGAGGACGATCATCGTCGTGTCGAGGTCGATCTTGTTCGGGTCGTTCTCGCCGGGCTCGTTGATGATGCTGACGAGCTGGCGCAGCGTGTGCGTGACGTTCATCGACGCGTAGTCGACGTGCTTTTGGTGGGTGTCGTGGCCGGCCGCCGGGTGCGGGCGCAGGCCGCCGTCGATCCACTGGACGTAGCGCGGCTGGTCGCTCTGGCGGGTCAGGAGGCTGGCGGCGAGGCGGGCCTGCATCGCCGGCATGTCGACCGGCTCGTTGTTGCCGCACTCGTCGCCGCCGACGACCTGGAAGAGGTCGCTGGCGAGGACGCCCTCGAGCTGCTGCGCCGAGCGCCGGGCGAAGTGGGCGAAGGAGAAGTTGCTGCGCTCCGACGAGCGCGTCGCCGCCCCCTTGCCGCCGGGGCGGAAGCGGCTCTCGTAGTCGCGGAGGTAGTGGTCGATGGCGTCATCGAACTCGGCCCGGCGCGCGCCGACGGTGGTCCGCGACAGGAGGTTCGACAGCTCCGAGTTCGAGTCGACGACGACGCTCAGCGGCCGCGCCGAGCCCGGGTGGAGGCCGACCGACGACGCCGCCTTGACGTTGTCGGTCGGGAAGTCGACGCCGGGGTAGAGCACGTAGGCGTAGGGGGTCGAGCGCAGGCCGCCGGGGCGCTCGAGGAAGTGGCGCTGGATCGACGCGCCGACGCCGGCGAGGCGCGGCGAGCCGAGGCGGCTGCCGGTGAGCGCGAAGGGGTTGGCGCCCTCGTGCGGCAGCGAGTCGTGGCGCTGGACGACGACGCGCATGCGCTCGACGATGTCGGGGCGCTCGCGCAGCGGCGTCACCCACGGGCCGAGGTGGACCTCGACGCCGTTCTGATCGTCGGCGAAGGGCTCGGTGAGGTCGCCGGCGAAGCCGCAGCTGTTAAAGCGCGTCGTGGTCTCGCCGAGGAAGGCGTTGAGGAAGGTCTGGTTGCCCTGGCCCCAGCTCGGCACCGTGTAGAAGGTGTCGAAGGCGCTCATGCCCCCGTAGAAGAAGACCTCGAGGACGTTCTGGGCCTGGCGCTCGGCGGGGATCAGGGCGCTGAGCTTGTCCTCGGGCCAGGCGCCCCAGCCGGCGAGGGCGCGCCGCGGGTACTTGAGGATCCCGAACGCCGTCGCGCCGGCGGCGATCGTGCCGGTCGCGCCTGCGCGGAGGAAGTTACGTCGCTTCATGCCTAGTCCCTCTCTACCTCAGTGATGCTGCGAGTCGTTATGACAGTAAGGATATGCGCTGACGGAGGCCGCGGCCCTAGTCGAGGAGGTCGACGTAGCCCCAGCGCTCGTAGCGGGTGAGCACTCGGAGCTGGCCGGCCGAGAAGTTGATCGTGTGCGCGCGCTCGCGGGCGACGGTGATGAAGCCCGGCCCCGCGCTGA
>JAGQIT010000375.1 GCA_020431135.1 Myxococcales bacterium
GAGCACATCTCGGGCCGAGTTTTTTTTTCAATGATCCTCCGGCCGCCGCCGCGCCGCAGCGGCAAGACCCGCAGGTGCGCGGCAGATCTCGCAAGCGCGGGCCGTGCGACGATCGCAGGGTCGCCCGGTCGACCCCGCCGCGTCCGCACGCGCGAGCGTGGACAGGCGCCGCGCCCCTCGGTATACGGCGCGCGTGATCGCGCACGACGACCTCCCCATCACGCCCCGCGTGCTCCTCTGCCTCGCCCTCCTCGCGCCGCTGGGCGCCTGCGCCGGCGATGACGGGGTCGGCAGCGCCAGCGAGACCGCGACCGACGGCGACACCGACGGCACCGGCACCGACAGCTCGGCGAGCGCGACCTCGGCGAGCGGCTCGGCGAGCGCGTCGGCGACCGACGGCAGCGACGGCGATCCGACAGGCGACGCCAGCGGCACGGGCGACGCGACCAGCGACAGCGGCGACGCGACCAGCGACTCCGGCAGCGACTCCGACACCGACACCGGCGACACCGACACCGGCGGTCCGCCGCCGGTCTGCGACGGCTTCGGCGCGGACGAGGCGTGGGCGCTCCCCGACGGCTACGCCGACCTCAACTTCGTCGGCGTCGGCCAGGCCAAGTGCGACGACGCCGACAACACCTGGCACGCGCTCCTCGACCTCACGGGCGACGGCGCCCTCGACCTCGTGATCACCAACGTATGTGACGGCAGCCTCAACCCCGGCACCGACTACTGGCTGGTCCACCCCGCCGAGGCCGGGGGCTTCGCCGCTGAGGCGATCCAGTGGGCGCTCCCCGGCGACTACGCCGACCTCAACTTCATCAGCGCGAGCCAAGAGAAGTGCGACGAGGCCGACTCGACCTGGCACTCGGTCGTCGACGTCGACGGCGACGCGCTCCCCGACCTCGTCGTCCGCAACATCTGCGACGGCAGCCTCAACCCCGGCACCGACGAGTGGCTCGTCTACCGCGGCGAGGCGGGGGGCTTCGCCGCGACGCCGACCTCGTGGTCGCTGCCGAGCGGCTACGCCGACCTCAACTTCATCCGCACCGACCAGCAGCAGTGCGACGAGGCCGACAACTCGTGGCACACCGTGCGCGACCTCGACGGCGACGCGATCCCTGACCTCATCGTCAGCAACGTCTGCGACGGCAGCCTCAACCCCGGGACCGACGAGTGGCGGGTCTACGCCGGCGGCCCGGGCGGCTTCGCCGGCAGCGCCGCGGCCTTCGCCCTGCCGAGCGGCTTCGCCGACCTCAACTTCATCCGCCTCGAGCAGCAGAAGTGCGACGAGGCCAACTCGACCTGGCACTCGGTCGTCGACCTCGACGGCGACGGCGCGCTCGACCTCGTCGTCCAGAACCTCTGCGACGGCAGCCTCAACCCCGGCACCGACGAGTGGCAGGTCTTCCGCGGCGGCGCCGGCGGCTTCGCCGACGCGAGCGCCTGGGCGCTGCCGGGCGGCTTCGCCGACCTCAACTTCATCAGCTCCGCGCAGGCCAAGTGCGACGAGGACAACTCGACCTGGCACTCGCTCCTCGCCCTGAGCGGCGACGCCCGCCCCGACCTCGTGATCACCAACCTCTGCGACGGCAGCAGCGAGCCCGGCACCGAGACCTGGGAGGTCTACGCCAACACCGGCGCCGGCTTCGAGGCCGCGCCGATCACCTGGTCGTTGCCGGGCGGCACGGCGGACCTCAACTTCATCAGCACGTCGCAGGCGAAGTGCGACGAGGCGACCTCGACCTGGCACTCGACGGTGACGCTTAGCGGCGGACCGGCGCCGGATCTCGTGATCACCAACGTCTGCGACGGCAGCGTCGACCCGGGGACGAGCTCGTGGCGCGTCTTCCCGGCGACGTGCTCGCCCTGAGCGCGACCCGGGCAGCGTGGATGAATGGACGACGCGCGAGCGCGGCCGGGTCGCCCGCGCTCGCGCGCTTCGCTCGTGGTGTCGGTGTTCTCGCGCCGCGCCGGCTCAGCGCGTCTGGAGGACGAAGGGGTAGGTGACGATCACGCTGCCGCCGCCGTTCGGCTTGGGGAACTTCCACCGGCGCACGGCCTTGGCGACGCAGCGCCCGACCTCCGGGTCCTTGATCGTCGACTCGGCGACGACCGCCATCGGCACATTTCCTCCGCTGCCAATCGAGAACTGGATGGCGACGCGGCCGCCGATCGTCGGGTCCTTGGCGAGGCCGGCGTTGTAGCAGTTGCGGACCTCGTTGATGTGCGCGCGGACGATCCGGCGGACGATGTCCTTGTCGAGGGCGCCCTGGACCTTGGCCTTGGCCTGACGGATCACCGGGAGAACCTTGGTCCGGCTCGAGAAGCCGGTGCCGCCGCCGCCCCCGTAGCTCGAGCCGCTCCCGCGACCGCCCGTGCCGATGGTCCCGACCCGGCCGAGGCCGACCGTGCCCTCCGCCGTGCCGCCGCCGGCGCGGCCGCTGCCGACGAGGCCCATGCCGCCGACGCCGTAGGCCTCGCCGATCTCCGCGCCCGTGAGCGCCCCCCAGGCGTCGGCGTCGTCGTTGCCCTGGGCGATCTGCCCGTAGGGCGTGGCGAGGACGTGCCCCGGGTTCTGGTTGAGGATCCCGAGGATCCCCGCCTCGCGGGCGCTCATCTCCGGGTCGAAGTTGCGCGGCAGCATCGGGATCGCCGTCCTCGGCCCGCGCGTCGCCACGCGCCCGGCGCTCGCCGGCGTCCTCGGTGAGCCAGCCCTGCCCTCCTCGCCGACGTGGCGACCCCCTTGGCTGCCGCCGGCCTCGCTGTCGCTGGCGGCGTCGATCGCCGAGGTCGGGCGCTCGGGCTCCGGCTCGCTGCGGTCCGGCTGGTTGAGGAAGCCGACGAAGCGGTTGGTCGACTGCTCCTCCGCGAGATCGAGGCCCTGGGCCGTCGCCGGGACCATCTGCGAGAGCATCAGCAGCGAGCCGACGACCGCGAACGAGCCCGCGTTGTACAGCCAGAAGGGCCTGTCGCGGGTCGCCGACGTCGCCACCACGCGCCCCGGGGCGACCGCGTTGATGAAGAAGGTGACGTCGCCGCAGGTGATCCGGCAGCGGGCGTCGGCGGCGAGAGGCACCCGGTAGCGCTCGCCGTCGGTCGCCGCGAGGCCGCCGCGGATGAGCTCGGCGAGCGACACCGACTCGTCGCCGCGGGCGATCACCCCGGCCATCGTCGCCGTGAAGTTGAGGGCGTGGCCGCCGTCCGCCGTCTCCTCGATCAGCGGGAAGCCGCCGGGGGTCGGCAGGGCCGACGCCGCGATCGGGAACGAGGCGCCGTGGCCCTCGCCGATCGTGTAGTCGCGCGCGCTGCGATCCGCCGACTGCGTGAGGCCGACCGCGAGGGGCACGAGGCCGAGGAGCGCGAGGCCGAGGCCGAAGCCGCCGAGGCCGCTGCCGGGGGCCGCCGGCGTCGGAGCGCCGGCCGTCGCCGCGGCAATCTTCTCCTGCTGGTAGCCGTCCCAGTCCTCGCTGAGCTCGGCGCTGAAGAGCGCGAAGCCGCCGAGGATCAGGGCGCCGCCCGCCGTCAGCCAGTGCGAGGCCCGCGAGCGCCGCGGCGCCGCCTGGCCGACGTGCTGGACGTCGAGGATCGTGCCCCTGTAGGCGGCGACGACCTCGGCGACGCGACGGCCGCTCTGGACCTCGAACTCGCCGGCGTCGATCGTCATCGTCGGCGCGGGGCGACGGGGCGCCTGCTGGGGCGCCTGCGCCGGCGCGACCGGACGCGCCGCGCGGAGGTCGACGGCGACGTTGTAGGGGCCGACGCCGAGGACGTCGCCGCCGCGCAGCGCCGCGCTCTTGTCGATCGGCCGGCCGTTGAGCGTCGTCCCGCTCGCCGAGCCCAGATCGATGATCCGGACCTCGGCGCCGGCGACCTCGATCACCGCGTGCATCCGGGCGATCGAGGCGTCGGCGAGGCAGAGGTGGTTGGTTCTCAGCCTGCCGATCTTGATCACCTCGAGATCGAAGCGGTGGGTGGCGACGCGCTCGTCGCCGCGGAAGATCGTGAACTCAAGGGTCGGGGCGTGGTTGCTCTGCATGGCGCGGGCCTTCGTGAGGGTTGATGTCTCGAGAGACAGCGGCCCTGCCCCGAGGTTCCGGACGAATGTCAAGACGAAAGCCCGACGACCGCGCGAGCACACCCTGCGACGGCGCCTGCGATGTAGGTGCATGTCCCGAGGTGCGCGGCCCGCCGCACGGGAACATGTCTATTCAGTCATGTGAATGGACACCTGGAGCGAAGCGAGCGAAAGGGCGCCGCCCCGCGGGACGGCGCCCTCTCCGGCGCGAATCCGCGGCCGCGAACGCTAGGGCTCGACGTGGCTGTTCTCGTACTCGACGTAGGTCCGGCAGGGCTGGCCGCGCAGCGACGGGCACGGCGGCAGCTCGGTCGCCGCGGCGAGGCCGGGGACGACCGGCAGGAGCACGCTCGACGGGTAGGCCTCGCTGTGGCCGACGGTGTGCGTCGTGCCGTCCGGGAGGTCGGTGACGATGAAGGTCCACTCCGGCCGCGAGCCGCCCGGGTTGTCGACCGAGAGGCGGAGCTGCGAGCCCGCCCGGAAGGCGTGGGCGAAGGGGAAGAGCTCGACGCGGATCTGCGTCCACTCGCCGGGGACGAGCGCCGCCGCGTCCTCCTCGAGGTGGGTGTGGATCGGCCGCAGCGCCGTGCTCTCGTCGCTGAGGCCGCGGTGACTGGCGCGCAGCCAGCCGCTCTGGACGTAGATCTCTTGGCCGTCGGGGCGGACCTCGGTGAGGTTCACCTCGAGGTCCGCCTCCTCGGCGGTCGAGCGGATCCACAGGTCGACGCTGCCGGGGCCGATCATCACGACGTCCTCGGCGAGCGCGTCGCTGACGAAGACGGCGGCCTCACCCGCGGCGAGGTTCTTCCAGTCCCACGGCGGCAGCGAGGCGTTGACGTCGCCGTTCGGCAGGCTCGTGGTCTTGGCGAGCGCCGGGTTGAAGGCGAACTCCGAGGCGCCGCCGTCGGCCGCCGGCATGTCGGCGCTCAGCGTCCCCTTGGGCCCGAGGTACCAGCGCGCCGGCTCGAGCGCGTCGATCGGCCAGGCCGGGAAGCTCTCCTCCCAGCTCGACTTCGGGATCCCGGGGCCGCCGTCGGGGTTGCCGCCCATCTCGAAGAGGATCCGGACGTCGTCCTCGGCCTCGTAGGCGGCGAGCGCCTCCTCGTACGAGCCGAACATCAGGAAGCGATCGGGCGGGATCTCGAGCGGCTCGCCGAAGAAGTCCTGGAAGAGGAGCGGCGCGAGGGTGCGGACCAGCGGCGGCACCTCGGGGATCTCCTCGCGGAGGTAGAAGCCGAGGAAGTTGTTCCACTCGATGAGGACGTCGGGGGTGTAGCCGTCGGCGTGGACGCCGTTGTAGCCGGTGAAGCGGGTCGTCGGCGCGCCCGTAAACTTGTCCCAAAGGCCAGGGAACTTGCCGCCGGTCTGCTCGTCCTGCCAGGCGCCGGCGGTGAAGACCGG
>JAGQIT010000376.1:0-6003 GCA_020431135.1 Myxococcales bacterium
CGGAGACCGGCCTCGGGATCCTCCCCGGCGCCCGTGGCACAGCCGAGCTCGCCCAGGCGATCGGCCCGGCCCAGGCGCTGCGCCTCGGCTGCACCGGCGAGGCCGTCGGCGGCGAGGAGGCGGCGCGCCTCGGGCTCGTCCAGGAGCTCGTCGCCGACGTCGACGCCGGCCTCACGCGCGTCCGCGCCCTCGCCGATCTCCTCCGCCGGCGCTCGCCGACCGCCGTCGCCGCGTTCAAGCGCGGCCTCCTCGACGCCCAGGGCCGGCGCGAGGCCGAGCGCCTCGAGATCGAGGCCGCCGCCTACGAGCGCTGCGTCGACAGCGGCGAGGCGGCGATCGGCCGGGCCAACTTCGCGGCGATCCGCGCCGGCGAGGCGCCCCCGTGGGGCCCGCGGGTCCTCGGCGACCCGGAGCCCCAGAGCTAGCGTCTGGCGAGTCTCGCCTCGCGCGGCGATCGTCGGCCCCGATCGGCCCCAGGCTGGCGGCCGCGCTAGCGCGTCGTCGACCCCGGATGCCCGACGAGACTCGCGCATTCGCAGGACGATCTGGGCCGACTCCGCCGCCGACGATCGCTGCGAGCATCTGTCGAGGCGCCGCGCGAGCGCACCACGCGGGGCGCCAGGCTGATCGCCGCGCCCAGGGGGCAGGTCAGGCGCCGCGAGAAGATCTGCGAATCCCCGCAAAAACATCGTCCTTCGCCACCACTGGCGCGCTGCGCGGGCGAAACTCGGCGCTGCCTCGAGCGTTCCAAGGCGAGCCGGCGGCGCCGGCGAGTCGCGCGAATGAACACCGTTTGTCGGAGGCGTGGAGGCGACGTGGGGCGCCGGAGCGCGGGGAGCCCCGCGCCGGCAGGAGACGAGCGCCGCGCCGACGCGAGGAGACTCTCCGGCGCCGCGCGCGAATACATGTCCTGGACTGTAAGGAGACCTCCGACTGACTTCACCCTATGCAGGGATTTCCCGCCGAGAGTTTCCCCGGTCTATGGGATAATTCGCCAGCTCGCGGCCGGTGACCCGGTTGTGTTGCCGAGGTCGGCGGACTACCCTCGGCCGCCGGCAAAAGTGCGCGTCGCGCCGAGCGGGCCGCACCTACAGCTTCGATGAGCGCAGAAGAGGAAAGCCAAGAGAAGCTGCCCGAGTCGATCGCGGGTCGCTATCGGATCCGCAGGCTCCTCGGACGTGGCGGCTTCGGGGCGGTCTACGAGGCCTACGACCAGCTCGAGGAGCGCCTCGTCGCGCTCAAGGTCATCCGCCACGACATCGAGGTCGGGACCCAGGCCGGCGTCGGCACCGGCTCGTCGCGGGCGCTGCGTTCGCAGGCCCACCCGCCGTCGTCGAGCTCGCGCCTGATCGACCCTCTGCGGAAGACAACCCTCACGACGCGGACCTTCAGCGACACCAAGGGCGCGGTCGACGACGTCACGGCGCGCTTCAAGGACGAGTTCCGCCTCCTCACCCAGCTCCACCACCCGAACCTCGCGGCGGTCTACGACTTCGGGCGCTGCGACGAGCAGGACTCCTTCTATTTCACCCAGGAGCTGATCCACGGCCAGTCGCTCGGCGACTTCTTAAAGGGCAAGCCGCGCGAGACGATCGTCGAGATCATGGTCCAGCTCGCGCGGGCCCTCGACTACATCCACACCCTCGGCTTCGTCCACGAGGACATCAAGCCGAGCAACGTCCTCGTCTGCGCGCCCGAGAGCGTCGGCGGCGTCCCGCAGGCGAAGATCATCGACTTCGGCCTCGCCCGCGTCCTCCGCCGGCCGAGCGAGCTGGTCGCCGACGAGGATGACGAGGAGGTCGAGGTCCACGGCACGCCGGGCTTCTCCGCGCCCGAGAAGGTCCGCGGCGAGACCACCGACGCGCGCTCCGACATCTACTCGCTCGCGGCGACGCTCTATACCGCGATCCGCGGGCAGAAGCCCTTCCCCTCCCGCGACTTCCGCGAGGCGCTCCGCAATCAGCGCGACTGGCGCCCGGAGCTCGCGGGCGCGGTTCTCTCCTCCGCCGGGCCGGTGATCGCCGAGCTCATCGGGCGCATGCTCCAGCCCGACCCGAACAAGCGCCCGCAGTCGGCCCGGTCGATCGTCCTCGAGCTCCTCCGCCGCGAGAGCGCGCAGATCCGCAGCCGCCAGGCGAGCGCCGAGGATCGCAAGGAGTTCGCCCGCGTCCTCGTCGAGCACCTCCCCTTCGTCGACCGCGCCGGCTACCTCGACATCCTCCTCACCCGCGCCGTCGAGGTCCTCCGCCCCGAGGCCGTGAGCGAGCCTGGGCGCCTGCCTCGCCCCGCTCGGCTGATGCGGACGGTCTTCGTCGAGGCGCCCGAGGGCATGGGCAAGCAGCGGCTGATGGCCGAGGTCCGCCGCGAGGTCCAGCTCGGCGACGGCCTCTTCGTCGAGGCCAACTGCTGGGGCGGCGAGGGCGGCGTCGGCCCCTTCGGCCCGGTCGTCCTCCAGCTTGCGACCGCGCTCGGCGAGCGCTCGTCGACGATCCGCCGCTACGCCGAGCTCGTGAAGGCGGCCCGCGGCCGGCGCCCGGACGACGTCATCAGCGCCCAGCTCATCGAGTTCCTGATCTCGGCCGCCGGCGAGAACCCCTTCGTTCTCCACCTCTCCGACCTCGCCCGCGGCGGCGAGACGGTCCGCACCGCGGTCGACCACCTGGTCCGGGCGATCGACCACAACGAGGCGCGGATCCTCCTGTGCGTGACGACCGAGCCGCACACCAAGCTGCGGCCGATGGTCGAGGGGCTCGGCCGCGAGCAGCTCGCCGAGGTCTGGAACCTCCGCCCCTTCACCAAGATCGAGATGCACGCCGTTTTGCAGGGGATCCTCGGCGACGCGCAGATCTTGGGCGACCTCACGGCGATGCTCGACAAGCTGACAGGGGGGCACCCCCTGAGCTTCCGCGAGACCCTCCGCGTCCTCATCGAGGAGTCGATCCTCGTGCGCGACGCCGACTCCTGGGTGCTGCGCGGCTCGTCGGTCGCCGCCGAGCAGCTCCACAAGAGCCTCGCCCAGCGCTCCGAGGGCCGGCTCGACGGCCTCGGCGTCAGCGCCTGGGAGATCGCCAGCATCCTCTATCTGATCGAGGCGCCGATCGAGGAGCGCCAGCTCGCCGAGCTCTCGGACCTCCGCCGCGAGCGCTTCCGCCGGACCCTCGATCGCCTCGAGAGCGAGGGCCTCGTCGTCCGCAGCGCGACGGTCGGATCCAACCTGGTCACCCTCGCCCACGAGTCGGTCCGCGAGGCCGTGCGCATGCGCTACGGCGACGCGCTCAACGAGACCCGCCTCGACCTCGCCGAGCGGATCGACGAGCTCGACAGCCCCGACGCCAACCTCATCTACCTGCGCGCACGCCTCCTCGACGACGCCTCCGACGGCCTCGAGTCCGCCGACGCGCTCGAGGCCGCCGCCAACGCGCTCTTCAAGGCCAACCAACCGCAGCTCGCGACGCGGGTGATCGAGCGCCTGATCACCCGCCTGCGCCGCTACGGGCGGATCCCGGCGCTGCCGCGCCTGCTCAAGGCCAAGCTCCAGCTCCTCGAGCAGGGCGCCGGCGCCCTCGACGACCCGCAACGCGAGGCCGCCCACTACCAGGCGGGGATCCTCGTCGCCGAGCTCCTCGGCGACTACCGAGCGCAGGCGATCTTCCGCCTCGGCCTCGTCGACCGCTTCGCCCTCGACACGACCCGCGACGCCGAGCGGGCGCTCGAGCGCCTCGAGCAGGCGACAGCGACCGCGAAGCTCGCCCGCGACAAGATCCTCGAGCTGCGGATCGCGATCCGCCGGGCGGAGATCCTCCTCAACTCCGGCGAGATCGAGCAGGCCGTCCACCACTCCGGCGAGGCGATGAAGATCGTCGACTACGACAACGCCGGCGACGCCGACGTCATGCACATCATCGGCGTGCGGATCCGCTGCCTGTCGCTCGCCGGTCACTTCGAGTGGGCGCGCGAGCTCCACGACTTCGCCAAGCCGATCGCCGCCCGCGTCCCGGTCGTCCTCCGGCGCTCGTACCTCTCGGGGATCGCCTTCCTCGCGGTCCTCGGCGGCGAGCCGGAGTGCGCGGTCCCGGAGACGCGGCAGGCGATCGAGGAGCTGCGCAGCGCCAACACGACGCGCCTGCTGATCCCGCCGCTCCACAACCTCGGAGACCTGCTGTTGCGGACCGGGCATACTGCCCAGGCGGCCGAGGCCTTCCGCGAGGCGATCCGCCTGAGCGGCCTCCACGGCTACGACTTCCACGTCAACCTGAACCGCGGCTTCCTCGGCTACACGATCGCGCGGATGGGCGAGGTCGAGGAGGGCGCGGCGATGCTCGCCGAGGCCAAGGCCGGGATGCTGCAGATCCAGGGCGAGCACGTCGCGCAGCAGCAGCTCCGCCTCCTCGACGCCGAGCTCGCCCACCTGCGCGGGCAGAGTCCGCGAGCGCGTCGCGAGCTCGAGGAGATGCTCGCCGACTTCGAGTCGGCCAAGGAATTCTCCCTGGCGAATTGGGCCAAGGAGGCGCTGGCCAGGATCGAGCGCGACCGCGGCACCACCTTCATCGAGGCGCCGAGCGGCCTCGCCGAGGCCGCGGTCGCCCCCGACGAGGAGACAGTGCGGACCAAGCCCGTGCGCTAGTGCGTTAGTCTTGGAGGCGCTGCGCTGCGCGGCAGGTCATACGTGGAGACGATCCTTCCCCAGGTACCATGCTCGCCGACCACCCGGGGCCGCGGGCGCTGCCTGCGGGGCTGACGCGAGAGGGGGACGGTGCAGGCGACGGACACAGGCCGCGCGAAGGCGATGATCGGCACGACCCTCGCGGGTCGCTACCGCATCGACGCCCTCCTCGGCGAGGGCGGGATGGGGGCGGTCTACCGCGGCCACCATCTCCACCTCAAACGCGACTTCGCGATCAAGGTCCTGCACCCGGACATCACCCGCGATCCGGACGTCGGCCGCCGCTTCGAGCGCGAGGCCCAGAGCGCCGCCCGCCTCGACCACGTCAACTGCATCCAGGTGACGGAGTTCGGGACCACCGACGACGGCACCCGCTACATGGTGATGCAGCTCCTCGAGGGGCTCGAGCTCCACGACCTGATCCGCGGGCCGATGGAGCCGCTGCGCGCGCTCGACCTCTTCCTCCAGATCCTCGCCGGCCTCGAGCACGCCCACGGCCGCGGCGTCGTCCACCGCGACCTCAAGCCGCAGAACGTCTTCGTCAGCCGCGAGTCCGACGGCAAGGAGATCCTCAAGATCGTCGACTTCGGCATCGCCAAGCTGGTCTCGGGCGAGGGCGCCGGCGAGGCGATGACGCGGGCCGGGATGGTCTTCGGGACGCCGCTCTACATGAGCCCGGAGCAGTGCCTCGGCGTCCAGGTCGACGCCCGCTCCGACCTCTACTCGGCCGGGATCCTCCTCTACCTGATGCTCTCGGGGAAGCTGCCCTTCGTCAGCGACGACCCGGTCGCGGTGATCCGCATGCAGGTCAGCCAAGACCCGCCGCCGCTCCCGGAGAGCGTCCCCGAGGACCTCGCGGCGATCGTCTTCCGCCTCCTCGCCAAGCAGCGCGACGCCCGCTTCCCCGACGCCAAGACCGTCCGAAAGCTCCTCCAGAGCTACCGCAAGGGGCTCGCCTCGCGCCTCGCCCGCGGCGAGGGCGACCGCCCGATCACCCGGCGGATGTCCGCCCTCGCACCGACGCCGGCCTTCCACACCGACCTCCCCGACGCCCTCAAGCCGCGCGAGACCAGCCGCTTCGAGCTCGGCCGCGCGACGCCGTGGCTCGTCGGCGTCGCCATCGTCGGCCTCGTCAGCGCCGCGGTGATCGTCGTTCTCTTCGGCGGCCAGGCGGTCGAGGTCGACGAGACCGGCGAGGCCTCCGCGGCCGCGGCGTCGGGCGCCTCCGCGGAGGCGAGCGACGGCGGCGAGGAGCCGGCGCCGCCCGAGGTCGCGGGCCCGACCGACGACGAGCTCGCGGCGATCGACGCCGCCTTCCGCGAGAACCGCTACGACGAGGG
>JAGQIT010000376.1:6104-7781 GCA_020431135.1 Myxococcales bacterium
CGCTACCGCGACGCGGTTCTCCGCGATCCTGACCTCCACGACAACCAGGCCTTCGTCCGCGACCTCATCGACGTTCTCCAGGCCCCCGAGGTCCGGGCCCAGGCGGTCGACCTCGCCCTCGAGCTCGGCACGCAGGGCCACGAGCTCCTCGTCAGCTTCGTCAACGACCCCGACGTCCGCCTCGGCTTCAACGAGCGCCACCGGATCCTCAAGGCGCTCGCCCCCGAGGAGGAGACCCTCGCCAAGGTCGACCACAACCTCAACCTCCTCCACGACCTCGAGCAGCACCGCGAGGCGCCGCGCCCCTGCGTCGCCCTCACCGACGCCCTCAAGGAGATCAGCGCCGCGCCCGATCCGGCGTTCGTCGAGCCGGTCGGCGCCCTCGTGATCCCGAACGCGCCGGAGGAGGCGTCGGTCGAGGAGAAGGAGGCCTGCGCCGCGCTCCCCGAGCACCTCGCCGCGGCCCAGGGCGCGCTCACCCCGAAGAAGAAGAAGAAGCGGCGCAAGAAGAAGGCGCCGACGAAGAAAAAGAAGAAGCGCTGATGGCGACGACCCCCCAAGGCTCCGGCGCAGCCCGAGGTCCGCGGCCGCTGATCCTCGCGTCGACGTCGCGTTATCGCCGCGAGCTCCTCGCCCGCCTCGAGCTCCCCTTCGAGGCGCTCGCCCCCGACTTCGATGAGGGCGCCGAGACCCACCGCTTCACCGACCTCGGGCCCGAGGCCTTCGCCCTCCACCTCGCCCGCGGCAAGGCGCGGTCGATCGCCCGCGCGCGCCCCGAGGCCTGGGTGCTCGCCGCCGATCAGATCGCCGTCGTCGGCGGCGACGGCCCGGAGGACGGCCCCGCGGAGCTGCTCCATAAGCCAGGTACGGAGGCGCGGGCGATCGCCCAGCTCGGCCGCCTCGCCGGCCGCAGCCACCGCCTGATCTCCGGCGTGGTTCTCGTCAACCACGCGACGTCGACGTGCCGCGAGCTCGTCGACCGCCAGCGCCTGCGGATGCGCGCCTTCAGCGAGGCCGAGGCGGCCGCCTACGTCCGCGCCCACCGGCCGCTCGACTGCTGCGGCAGCTACCGGATCGAGGACGCGGGGATCGGCCTCTTCGCGGCGATCGAGAGCGCCGACTTCACCGGGATCATCGGCCTCCCGCTCCTCGCCGTCGGCCGGCTCCTCCGCGAGGTCGGGCTCCTGCCGGGCCCGCCCTGAGCCGCGGCCAACGGCGTTTCGTCGCGACGAGCGTCGCCTGACTCACGCCGGCCGCGCGGCGCCCGTGAGCCCTCGCGCACAGGCGGCGCGGAGCGCCCGAGATGGGCCCGACAATTGAGGTCATTCGGCGACAGGGCAGGCCTCGCGGCGACACTCCCCGGGGCGAAGCGCGGCCGCTCCACCTTCGCAGAGGCGCCCCGCGTCGGGCCGCTTCGCCCCGGCGCGAGCCCCCGTCTTGCCCGTCCTTTGCTACCCTTCTCCACCTATGGAGACGCCGACGATCCGCGCCCCGAGGGGGACCACGCTGTCGTGCAAGGGCTGGCAGCAGGAGGCCGCCCTGCGGATGCTGATGAACAACCTCGACCCGGACGTCGCCGAGGATCCGGCGAACCTCGTGGTCTACGGCGGCACCGGCCGCGCCGCCCGCTCGTGGCCCGACTACCACCGGATCGTCGCGTCGCTGCGCGACCTCGAG
>JAGQIT010000377.1 GCA_020431135.1 Myxococcales bacterium
GGCGGCCTCGAGGTCGCCGAGCTCGCGGTCGAGATCGCCGTGGGTACACAGGGCCTGCGCGGCGCTCTCAGGGCTCTGCGCGCGGATGGCGGACTCTGCGGCGCTCGCCGCGAAGACCCTGGCCTCTCGCGGGCGCTGGAGGGCTACCGTCGTCTTCATCAGCGCCGCGGCGACCATGTGCCGGAGGACCGGCGGCGCGTCGTCGGCGAGGGTCCGCCAGGCGACGATGAGACGGTCGAGGGCGGCGGCGTGATCACCTTCTTGGAGCCTCAGCTCGCCGAGGCCGTAGAGGGCGAGGGCGAGGACAACTGCGTCGGCGGGCGCGAACGGGGGCGCGGCGGGCTCGCTCTCTTCGCTGGCGGCGTTATCAGGCGGCGCGGGCTCGGCCGTTGACCTCGCCTCCCGCTGGGTGTGGCGGACTGCCGCGTGGTGATCGTCGACCGCTTCGCTGTCCGACGAGGCGCGGGCGATCGGGTCGTTCGCGGTCGGGTGGCTGTCGTGGTCGGCCGCGGCTTCGCTCGCCGAGCCGGCGCCCGTGTCGGAGGTGTCATCGACCTCGGCCTCGTCGCCGACGAAGAGGTCGATCAGCTCGCCGAAGCGGCGCTCGGCTCCGTCGTTGTTGCCGTGGCCGAGGTCGTGGAAGGCGACCTGCAGGAGCGCGGTGGTCCGCTGCTGGCGCGGCGCGGCCGGATCGTCGGCAAGGGCGTTCGCGCTGTCGACGAACGTCTGCGGCGTGAGCGGGAGCTCGTGGCGGTGGACACAGGCGTCGGCGAGCGCGGGGTCGAGCTCGCTCACGGGGACGGGCGGCTCGCGGAGGACGAGGCGCAGACCCGGTAGGCGCGCATGGACGAGCTCGCCGGCGAGCGCGGCGTAGCCCTCGAGGTCGTCGATGACGCTGGGGACCACCCCGAGGAGGAGGCGACCATCGCTAGCCGGGACGTGCAGGCGCAGGGCCTCGCAGAGGTCGAGGAGGCGGGCGGCAGGCGGGCGCGCGGGGTCCTTGGCGGCCGCCAGGTGCTGCTCCGTGAGCGCGCGCCGGGCCTCCTCGTCGAGGTCACCGGTGTCGACACCGCCGCCGCCGAGGTCGTGGGGGTCGTCGAAGTCGTCGTCGACGAGGTCGGGCGCGGCGGCGGCCTCGGCTTCCGCGGCCGCGAGCCCGTCGACGACCGCCGTGAGGATCTTTTCGATGTACTCCGCAGCGGAGCTGAAGGACCCGGGAAACGCGACCCCGAGGTCGTGCGGATGGCGCTGGTCGACGCCGTCGATCGCCAGGGTGACGATCGGTCCGGCGACCTGGTCGCAGGCGATCAGGAGGGTCCCGTCGCTCTCCTGGTCGACGAAGCAGGTGAGGACCTCATCGAGGTCGGCGAGGAGCGCGTCGATCATCGCGAGCACCCCGCGTCTTCGGGCTGCGCCGCGGCGTCGCGCCGCGGACGGAGCGCGTCGAGTTTCTCGGGCATGGTGTTCCTCCCTCAGGCGGCCGCGCCGGCCTAGTTGATGGTGACCCTCGCCCCCGAGATCGTGTGCACGCCGGCGGCTGTGCTCGTGATCGTGGCGGCGTCGAGGGTGATCTTGTTGGGCGTGAGGGTGATCGTGGACGTGCCGCACTTGAGGACGAGCTTCTCGGTCGCCTCGATCTGGGCGCTCGTCGTCCTGCTGAGGAATTCGTCGGCGAAGACCCCGACGCCGTCGCCGGCGCGGAGCGACAGGGTCCCGGGGGTGACGTCGATCTCGCCCGACTTGGCGTTCACGATGAAGGCGCCGGTCTCCGCGTCGAGCTTGATGTCTCCGCGCTGCGTCTTGGCCGCGATGCCCACCGCGGCCTTGGCCGCGAAGACGCCGGCGCCCGCGGAGAACGCCACGGAGCCGGCGACGTCGCCGATGAGGTCGCCGGCGCCGCTGAGGAGGGCGACGCCGTGCTCGGCGCTCAGCTCGGCCGGGCCCGACTTGACGGCACACGACCAGCGCCCCGTCGCGACGAGGCACGTCCAGTTGCCGACCTCGACGGTCGCGGAGAGGTCCCCCGTAGCGACCGTCACGTCGTAGTCGACGCCGACCCACCGCGTCGCCGAGCCGTCGACGCTGACGTGCTGCATGCCGCTGACGTTGGTGTTGTCGACGCCTTCGATCGTCGTCCAGCGGTCGTTGCCGATCGTCGTCGTCCGGTCGTGGAGGACGCGCTCGACGAGGTCGCGTTGGGCGCGGATGCGCAGGGTCTCGCGGCCCTTGGTGTCGTCGAAGGAGAGCTCGTGGTGGCCGCCGCCGCCGGGGGTCGAGTCGGTGCGCAGGCCGCTCCTGGCCTTGTCGTCTGGGAGGGTGAAGGGCGGCGGGTGGAGGCTGTTGTAGAGGCAGCCGACGACGAGCGGTCGGTCCGGGTCACCGCCGAGGTAGTCGACGACGACCTCGTGGCCGATCCGCGGGAGGAAGAGCGCGCCGAAGCCGGCGCCGGCCCAGGCCTGGGCGACCCGCAGCCAGGCGGTCGCCGGTCGGCCGTCGGCCTCGGCCTCGTCGGCCTGGGGCGCGGTCGCATCGCCGGTCGGTCGCGTCCAATGGAAGCGGACCTGGATCCGCCCGTGCTCGTCGGTGTGGATCGCCTCGCCCTCGGGGCCGACGACGATCGCGGTCTCGAGCGCAGGCCGGGGCCGCGGCGGCGCGGCCGGGCGGAAGGGGTCGTCGTCGGCGGCGCAGGTGAAGGCGCAGCGGTAGCGGGGCGTCGGGGCGTCGGCGTCGGCGTGGAGCTGGGCCTCGGGGGCGTCGCCGCGGTGGCGGGCGTGGACGACGAGGTAGCCGCGATCGCAGCGCGGGTCTGGGTGGCCGACGACGGCGAAGCGCCGACCGGCGCGGAGGTGGATCGCGTCGGCCTCGCCGCGGCCGCGGCCGCGCTCCAGCCCGCGTCGCTGGTGGCGGACGGCGTGGCGCCGGGACTCATCGTCATCGGCGTCAGGATCGGCGGCGACGATCTCGTAGACCGTCCGCTCGCCGCGCGCCTCGGCGACCCCGGGGTCGGGGGCGTAGTCCTCGAGGAGCGCGTCCTCGGCGGGCTCGGCCGCGGCCTCCCACCGCCAGGTCCGCAGCGCCGTCGCCGACGACACCAGGCGGCGGCGCCAGATGAGCTCGCGGATCGCCTCCTCGCCCGTCGAGCCGAGGCCGGCGGCGACGTAGGGGAGGGCGCCCGCGGAGCGGCGCTCGGCGTCGGCGCTGCGGACCTCGATGACGGGGGCCTCGGGGCTCGTGTCGGCGAAGACCGCGACCTCGCGCCCGTCCTCGACCTCGAAGCGGTAGAAGATCCCCTCCTCGGCGAGGAGGCGGTGGACGAGGTCGAGGTCGCTCTCGCCGTGCTGGACGCAGTGGGGGCGCGGGCCGTAGCTCGCGCGGAGCTCCCAGCGGGCGCCGCGTCCGTGGGCCGCGAGGGGTCCGTCGATGACCGCGCGGATCACCTCGACGGCGCTGCGATCGGTCCAGATCCGGCGGTCGCGGCGGTGGGCGAGGAGGCCGAGCGCCGGCCCGAGGTGGAGGCTGAGGCCGAGGCGCGCGCCGTCGCGGGCGGCGACCTCGACGGCGACGACGAGGCCGGCGAAGCGCCGCGGGTCGTCGCCGCGATCGAGAACCAGGTTCGCGCTGCGCCCGAGGAGGAGCTCCGGGTCGAGGTCGACGCTCGTGGTGAACGCGTCGATGTCGACGCGGTACGGCCGCGAGAGCCGCTCCTCGGCGGTGAAGCTGCGCACGACCCAGGTCGCGTCGGCGACCTCGGGCGGCGCGTCGACGAACTCGAGGCGGAACTCGGGCGGCGGGAGGTGCTGGGCGTGCGCGAGGTCGTCGTTGTGGATCGGGAGGTCGTCGGGCATCGCGGGCTCGGGCCGCGGCGGCGGAGGGAGGGAGAGGATCCGGGCGGCACTCTCCACGTCGGCCGCGGTCACGGGTCGTTGCGCCTGCGCCTCGATCTTTTTCCTTCTAGGTCTCCGCCGCTCCACGCGGCCATGCGCGTAGTCGAGCTTCTGGGCGGACCGACGGCGGACGAGCGTGGAGAGCGGTGTCCGCGTGGGGGCGCGGCGGACTCCTGACTCCTCTGCTGGGGCTCGCGCTCTCCTGCCCGGTCTATCCTCGGCCCATGAGATGTGTGGGAGCGGCGAGGGCCAGCCGCCGCGGCTCGCGTCGGCTCGCTCGTTCCTGAGCGCCGCTGTGTCAGCTCGTACTGCGAGTCTCAGTCGAGCGCCAAGCGTGCGCACGAGCGCGGCGGGTCTCGGGGCTCGGCTCATCAGGGAGGCGGACGGGCCGCGACGCCGTCGGCTCATCCGCCGCCCGCGAGCCGCCTCCGCCAGGCTGCTCTTGCGGACATGTCACGCCGGAGACGGCGCGTGATCGCCTACGTCCCGTGGCGGGCGTCGAGGTAGTCGAGCACCCGACAGACCTGCTCGCGGTCGCGGTCGGAGTAGAGCGCGGCGATCTTCCAGGTGCTGTCCTCGAGGACGATCCGGTCGATGGCGAAGGCGTAGTAGTCGACCTCGAGGCCGGGCATCGTCCGCGCCCACTCGACCCGCAGGCACACCTGGTTGAGCGTGATGTTCCAGGCGTCGAAGGGCTCGGGCGCCGGCAGCGGGCGGAGGATGTACTCGGTGCCGATACCCGTGTGCGGCCGGCCGAGGCGCGACCACAGCTCGGCGTCGGTGAGGACCTGCTGGCGGTACGGGGAGCGCCGGGTGATCGACGCGGCGAGCTCGTCCGGGACCGGCATCGGCGGCGGCGGCGGGACGTTGAAGTCGAGGTAGCGGCCGGGGAAGGCGAGCCACGACTCGATCAGCCGCTGGATCGCCTTGCGATCGGCGAGCTCAAGATCTGTGGAGATGGTGCCGGACACGGCTCTTGGCCATCCTAGCCGATTCAATCGGTGATGTCGCCAGCGGCGGACGGGCGCCGACGAGCGCGTTCGGCGAAATCTGCAGCCTGTGGCCGCGGAAAACGTCGATCCGTCTCAGGCCTGCGGCGTTCGCCTCAGGCGCGGAGCGACCCGCGGAGCGCCCCGCCGAGTACCCGCGCGAGGGGGGCCGCGAGGCGCTCGATCTCGGTCGCCGAGAGCGGCGAGCGGGCCAGCGGGACGAAGGGATCGGCGAGGCGCCCGCGGCTGAGCTCGACGCAGACCACCTGGCCGGGGAAGCGGCGCGCGTAGTGGTAGCCCATCGTCGCCGGGTGGAGGCGATATGTCGCGCTCGCGCCGACCTCGAGGTCGAGGTCGCGGTAGGCGCTGAGGAGGCCGTCGACGAGCCCCGGGTCGGCGAGCGCGGCCCCGTCGACCGCCTCGCAGATCACGTCGACGTCGGGGCGCCGGCGCCAGCGCGGGAGCACCTCGGGGGTGTAGGCCCAGCGCAGCTTGTCGACGATGTCGCGGTCGATCACCGGGATGTCGACCGACACCGGCGCGTAGGAGTGGAGCTGGAGGGCGAGGCCGCGGCCGCCCGCGCAGACGAGGTCGTAGGCCCGGGCGACGACCTCGTGGTAGCGGCGGTGGCTGGCCTCGAGGGCAGCTCGGTCGTCGGGGTCGTCGACGTAGCTGGCGACCGCCGGCGTCAGGCCGTCGACGACGACCCCGGGGATCCCGGCGGCGACGCGGTTGCAGTCGATGAAGGTCCGCGGGATCCGGCAGCGGGCGACGAGAACGCCGACGGGCGCCTCGCCCTCGCTGAGCGCGGCGGCGACCCGCTCCGCGCACTCCGGCGCGCCGATGTCCGTGTTCACATAGAAGAAGGCCTCGAGCTGCGGCGGCAGCGACGAGCGCAGCTCGGCCGCGACCGCCTCGTAGTCGGCGATCTCGGTGGCGCCGTGCGGGATCTCGATGAGCAGCGCCGGCCCCTGCGGAGCGCCGCCGCCGCGCGGCGGGTGCCAGGAGAGGTCGCAGATCCCGGGGATCGAGCGGAGATGGTCGGCGGCGTGCATGGCCGCGGAGGATACCGCCGAAGCGAGGCGTGCGCGCAGGCCGTGCGGCGCGTCGCAGAGGATGACCTCGCGGTCTACACTCGGGGGGTGGCGGCGCGGCTCCCAGACGCTCTCTGTCCAGCCGCGCCGCGTCGGTCGAGCGCCGCGGCGCTCGCCGGCGGCCTCGCGCTCGGGCTGTGCGGCTGCACCGGCGAGGGCGAGCCGCCGGCGGACGACGCGGGCGAAGAGTCGCCGCGCTGCCTCGAGCTCGGCGACCTCGATGCGCCGCCGCGGCTAGCGACGACGCAGCCGACCTGCGGGCCCGACGAGGGCCCAGAGAGCCCGGATAATCTAGCGACGCTGGCGCTCAGCGGCGTGCTCGCGCAGCACCAGCTCCCTATCGGCGGCATGATCGACCTCGACCTTGACTGCGAGGTCGCGGCGATCGACCAGGGGGCCGCGGGTGAGGCGGCCGAGGTGACGCTGCGCTGCGTGGAGACGGGCGCCGAGGGAGGCCTCGCGGAGACGCTCGAGGTGCCGCTGCATCTCAGCGCCGCGGCGGCCCGCGCCTCGCTGTGCGAGGGCGAGCGCCTCGACCTCTGGGTGCTCGCCGTCGACGCGTTCCTCTGCGGGGGGAGCCACGCGTACGGGCTCACCCGAGCGGACGGCGCGCTCCTCATCGCCGGGGCTCGGGGGACCTACAACCTCCTTCAAGATCGGGCCGCGCCCGTCGACGTGAGCCTCTCGGTCGCCGGCTGCGCCGTGATCGCCGACGCGTGCGTCGAGACCGAGCGCGCCGCGATCGCGGTGGCGAGCGGAGGCGGGCCGCCCGGCCTGATCTACGAGGGGACGCGTCGGCGCGTCGACGGCTCGCCGGCCTTCGTGGTCCAGGCCGATCGGGCTGAGGTGCGGCGGGTCTCGGATCCTTGCGACGACTGCTCGAGCGTCGACGTCGTCATCGTCCGCAGCGAGGCGAGCGGAGGCTAGGCGGCGCTCCGGGTCTTCGACGCGGACGCTCGCTTGCCCGCGTCGATCCTCTCGCCTCCGCGAAGCGCTTGCAGTGCGCCCGACGCAGCCGAGCCATGACGAGGCCGAGGGGGCCGGCGATTCGCTGCGCGAGAGCACACGCCGAACCCGCGGACAGCTCGTCGGCAGCGAGGCGCCGGGATCGTGCGCCGGGATTCAGGTCGCACAGGGGTCGACGCCCGTCATCTTCGTGGTGCGGTCTTGCGGCGTGTCGTCCTCATCGGCGGCTCGAGGGTCGAGGCGCGGCGGTGAGAACCATCAAGGCGTCGCGGTCGTCGGGGCCGCGTCGACGAGCCCGACCTCGCGGCGCCAGGACTCGAGGTCGGCGAGCTCAGCGGCGCCGTAGTCCCCCTCGGACTTGAAGAGCGCGGCGGCCTCGGCGGCCTCCCTGGCGGCGCGCTCGCGGGCCTGCGGGGACCTCGGCGACGCCGCGACCAGGGTCTCGGCGAGGGCAGCCCGCGCGCGCGCGAGGAGGATCGGGTGGACCTCGGGGGTCTTGAGGCGGAGGGCGATCGCCCGCTCGTACTCCTGGATCGCCGCCGCGAGCTCGCCGCGGG
>JAGQIT010000378.1 GCA_020431135.1 Myxococcales bacterium
AGCGGCTCGACCTCGACCTCGACCTCGACCCCCGTGTCCGGGGCGGTGCCGACCGCGGCGACGTCGACCTCGAGCGCGCGCTCCGGGTGGACGAGGGCGAAGCGGCCGGCGATCCGATCGACGAGCGCGGCGCACGAGATGCGGAGCCGCGGCCCGGCCGGCGCGTCGCCGGCGCTCACGCGGCGGGCCTCGGCCTCGCAGCGCGCGGCCTCGAGGACCCGGCTGACCAGGCGCTCGAGCTCGCCGATGTCGGCGTCGAGCTCGGGGAGGAGCTCGCGGGCGTCATCGCCGTCGGCGAGCATCTCGCTGACCACGCGCATGCGCGCCAGCGGCGTGCGAAACTCGTGGGAGACGCTGGCGAGGAGCTCGCGCTGCGAGCGGAGCGCGAGGCTGAGGCGCTCGGCCATGAGGTTGAAGGCGTTGCCGAGCTCGGCCGTCGTCGGGTCGTCGCGCAGCCTGCGGGGATCGACGCGCGCGTCGAGGTCCCCCTCGCCGAGGCGGCGGGCCGCGGCCTCGACCGCGAGGAGCGGCGACGCGAGGCGCCGGGCGGCGCGGAGCGAGACGAAGACGGTCGCCACGCAGATCAGCAGCCACGCCAGGAGAACGTCGCGGAGCTGGCGGCCGAAGAGCTCGAGCGGCGGCGCCGTGACCTGGCGCGCGATGTGCTCGCCCGCGTCATCGTAGAGGTCCTGGTAGCCGCCGAAGATCCCGAAGTCGCGCTCCGGCAGCGGCAGCGGCGGGGTCACGCTCGTGGCAAGGAGCTCGCCGCTCGGCGTGTAGAGGGTGATCCGCGCGTCGAGGGTCTTGTTCAGGCGCTCGAGGCGGGCCTGCAGCTCCTCCGGCGAGTCCTCGACGTCGAGGGCGATGCCGAGGGCGAGGCGCAGCGCGTGGTAGGGCGTGCTCTGCGGATCGAAGACGTGGCGGCCGATGAGCAGCGCCAGGGTGCCGACGACGAAGAGGGTCAGCGGCACGACCATGAGGCGGTAGATCAGGCTCTGCATGGCGCGGTCCCTCCAGCGGCGTCGGCGTCGGTGAGGGCGTCGCCGTCGACCGCGGGGGCGCCGGCGAGGACGTAGCCGCGGCCGCGGACGGTCTTGATCAGGCGGGCGCTGACCTGGCGCTCGGCGTCGCCGAGCTTCTTGCGCAGGCGCGAGATGTGGACGTCGATCGACCGGTCGAAGGCCGCCTCGGCGCCGGCCTCCCCGTGGATCAGGTCGAGGAGCGCGGTCCGGCTGACCACCACCCCCGCGCGCGAGGCGAGCGCGTGGAGGATCTGGAACTCGTGGCTCGTCAGCTCGAGGGGCGCGCCGTCGAGGGCGGCGGCCATCCGCGCCGGCCACAGCTCGAGCTGCGCGTTCGACCAGGTCAGCGCGAAGCTGCGGCGGTCCGGCCCGGCGAGGCCGCGGCGCCTGCGGACGAGCGCCCGCATGCGCGCGAGGAGCTCGCGCGACGAGAAGGGCTTGGTCAGGTAGTCGTCGGCGCCGAGCTCGAGGCCGCGGACCCGCTCGTCCTCGCCGCCCCGGGCCGTGACCATGATGATCGGCACGTCGCTGTGCCCGCGCAGCTCGGAGCACAGGCTGAGCCCGTCCTTTCCGGGGAGCATGAGGTCGAGGAGGATCACGTCGTAGGGGTGGCGGCGGGCCTCCGCGAGCGCCTCGATCCCGTCGCCAACGTGGGTGACGACGACCCCGCGGCCGCTGAGGTAGCGGCTCGTCAGGCGGGCGAGTCGGAGGTCGTCTTCGACGAGCAGCGCCTCGATCAGCGGGAGATCGGGCGCCTCCGCGGCGGTCTGCGGGGGGGCGGCCATGGCCGCGATTGTATGCTCGCGGCGGCGACGCGCCGGGGCTCGCGGCGGCGAAACAAAAGTTAACACGCGCGGCGACGCGGGCCGGCGCGGCGAAACATTGGTTCACGGAGGCCGCGGGCGAAAGAGGTCAGACTCGCCGCTATGGATCACCGCCCGCTCCGCTCTCGCTCGTCGCTCGCCGCGGCGGCGCCCGCCCTGCTCAGTCGACTCAGCCTCCTCAGTTTCAGCCTCACCGCGGCGCTCGTCGGCTGCGGCCCGGCCGACGAGGGGGAGGGCGAGGACGCCGGCGAGGACCCGCGTGAGGCGACCTACACCTGGCATCGCGACGTCGCGCCGGTGATCGCCGAGGCCTGCGCGGGCTGCCACGTCGAGGGGGACATCGCCCCCTTCGCGCTGACGACCTATCCGGAGGTCAGCGCCCTCGCGGCGATCCTCACCCCGTCGATCGAGGCGCGGTCGATGCCCCCGTGGCCGCCCGCCGCCGGCTGCAACCAGTATGAGCACGACCGCTCGCTCACCGAGGAGCAGCGCGCGACGCTCCTGACCTGGCTCGACGAGGGCGCCCCCGAGGGCGACCCCGCCGAGGCCGCGCCCCTCCCCGAGCCGGCGGACGCGTGGATCCCGGACGTCACGGCGGCGATGCCCGAGCCCTACGTCCCGGCGATCGAGCCCGACGACTACCGCTGCTTCCTCCTCGAGCCCGGCGACCTCGCGGAGCTCGACGGCACGCGCTACGTCACCGGCTTCGAGGTCTTCCCCGGCGAGCGCGCGGTCGTCCATCACGTGATCGCCTACCTCGTCGACGCCGAGCAGGTCGCCGCCTTCGAGGCGCTCGACGCCGGCGACCCCGGGCCGGGCTACACCTGCTTCGGGGGCCCCAACGGCATGCAGGGCTCGGGCTCGGGATCGGGCGCCCGCTGGCTCGGCTCGTGGGTCCCTGGGAGCACGCCCTGGGCCGCGCCTGAGGGGTCCGGCATCGCGATCGAGCCCGGCGTCCGCCTGGTCGTCCAGATGCACTACAACACCTCGAGCAGCGCCCCCGTCGCCGATCGCACGAGCCTCGGCCTGCGCCTCGAGGACTCCGTCGAGCACCCCGGCATGATGTTCCCGCTGACCGACATCGGCTGGGTCACGGGGAGCTCGCCGATGACGATCCCCGCCGGCGAGCCGGCCGTCGTTCACAGCACGACGATCGAGCGCGACGGGCCCCTCCTCAGCCTGCTCCTCGGGAGGCTCGGCGTCGGCGCCTCGGAGACCGTCGCGATCAGCAGCGCCGGCCTCCATATGCACACCCTCGGCCACAGGGCGCGCCTCGCCGTGCGCCACGCCGACGCCAGTGAGTCCTGCCTCCTCGAGCTCGACGACTACGACTTCGCCTGGCAGGGCGGCTATGACCTGCGTGAGGCGGTCCAGCTCGGCCCCGACGACGCCCTCGAGCTGTCGTGCGAGTGGGACAACAGCGCCGAGAACCAGCCGATCATCGACGGCGCCGTCCGTGCGCCGCAGGACGTCGCCTGGGGCGAGGGCACCTTCGACGAGATGTGCCTCGGCGTCGTCTACGTGAGCCGCTGATGGTCTGGCGTCCGACCCCTCGCGGCGCGTCGCTGCTCGCGGCGGCGCTCCTCCTCGGCGGCGCTGCCTGCGACGACGACGCGGCGGCGGAGCTCGACCCGGATCGCCCCCTGGTCGACGTCTCCCTGTGGGCGCCGACGCAGCCCGAAGACGACCCGCTCGTCGAGCACAGGCCGGCGACGATCGACTGCCCCGTCGCCGCGTGGGGGCCCGAGCTCGGCGACCTCGAGATCCAGACCGGCGTCTGCAACTACCTCGCCCTCAGCCAGCCGAGCCTGCGGACGATCGAGGCCGGGGAGGTCGTCGCCGTCGATCTCTGGCACGCCGAGCTCGACGCCGCCGCGCCGGCGAGCGGCCACTTCGCCCTGATCGTCGACGACGACGCCGTCGCCGAGCTCGAGGTGGCGATCCCCGCGGCGCCGGCCGTCCACCGCGTCGCCTGGACCGCGACGCGGTCGATCCCCGAGGGCGCGACGATCGGCCTGCACCTCCACAACCACGGCTTCAACACCTGGACCGTCGTCGCGCTCCGCGTCGAGGCGGCCAAGTAAACGGTTGAAGTCGACGCGCCGCGCTCGCTCGAGGCCGCGAGCGAGCGCGGCGTCGAGCATCGTCCCGGCCCGGGGGGACTTCTTGGAGTCGCTCGTGATAACTCTCGGCCCGCGCGGAGATTTGACCTGTTGGCGATGGCAGGGGATCTCCGAGAGGCGAGCCGATGGACCTGGGAAGCGACGGAGCGCGGCGGGGCGCGTCGCTCCTGGGGCCTCGTCCGCCGCGGGCTCGTCGCGGCGTGCCTTGTTCTCGTCGCCCCCGGCTGCTTCGGCGCCGGCGGGAGCTTCGGGAGCGCGGGCGTCAGCGAGAGCTCCGGGGGCCTCGTCGTCGCGGAGAGCTGCGGCGACGGTCACCGCGATCCTGGCGAGGAGTGCGACGACGGCAACCACGTCGACGACGACTTCTGCCGCAACACCTGCGAGGCGAGCCGCTGCGGCGACGGCGTCACCAACGAACACGCGGACAGCTTCGGTCCCGCGGAGGACTGCGACGACGGCAACGACGACGACAACGACGGCTGCCGCAACAGCTGCGTGCCTGCGCGCTGCGGCGACGGGGTCGTCAACATCGGCGTCGAAGAGTGCGACGACGGCAACCGAGACGACCACGACGCCTGCCTCGCGGACTGCACGATGGCGCGCTGCGGCGACGGCGTCCGCCACGTCGGCGTGGAGGCCTGCGACGACGGCGACGACGACGACAGCAACGCCTGCGCCAACGACTGCACCCTGAACTACGAGCTCTGCGACGCGCTCACCGGCGGGCTCGCGGCCCCCGACTTCACGGGCGGCGACGCCTTCGGCTCCAGCGTCGCGGCGTCCGAGGACCTCATCGTCGTAGGCGCGCCGGAGGCCGAAGATGCCACAGGGGCGGTCTATGTCTGCGCCCGTGACGGCGCCTACTGGCGGCTCGCGGCGCGGCTCAGCTCGAGCGACGGCGCGGCGGGGGATCGCTTCGGCGAGAGCGTCGCGCTCGCCGACGCGACGATCGTCGTCGGAGCGCCGCGCGCGGACGACGGGGGCGTCGACGCGGGCGCGGCCTACATCTTCACGGCGGCGAGCGACGCGGGCCCCTGGCTGGAGGTCGCCAAGCTCAAGGCGAGCGACGGCGCGGCCTCCGATCGCTTCGGCCTCGCTGTAGCTACCGACGGACAGACGATCGTCGTCGGGGCGCCGAGGGTCGACGCGGCCGACGCCAGCAACTCCGGCGCGGTCTATGTCTATACGCGCGGTGAGATGGCGACATGGGCCGACGCCGCGGAGGTCGCCAGGCTCACCGACGACGAGCAGCTAGAGGACGCGCGCTTCGGCCTGAGCGTCGCCCTCGACGGCGACACCCTCGCCGTCGGCGCGCCGAAGGATCCCACCATTGTCAGGGGCGGCGGCTCGGTCTCGATCTTTGCTGACCTCGGGTCCGACGAATGGGCACACACGGCGAAGATCACCGCGGACGACAGCGAAGAGCACGACACCTTCGGCAGGAGCGTCGCCCTCGAAGGTGACCTCCTCGTCGTCGGCGAGACCTACGGCGGCACGCCCGGCGTCGACGACGGGGCCGTCCACGTCTTTCGCCGCACTGGCGGCGGCGCGTGGACAGCCCGGGCGAAGTTCAGCCCGAGCGGCGTAGGGAACTACGACCTCCTCGGCGTGAGCGTAGCGATCCGCGACGGTGTGATCGCCGCGGGCGCGAGCCAGCGACGCCCCTCCGGCGCCGTGTTCGTCTTCGCCGAGGCCGGCGGCGAATGGCAGCAGGTCGGCGCGCTCCTCCGCGGGGCCGGCTACGGCGACAAATTCGGGGCGAGCGTCGCCTTCGCCGGAGAGACGCTCGTCGTCGGGGCGAGCGGCGTCGATCAGCTCGACGATCCGCACGGGCGCGGCAGCGGCGCGGTCTATCTCTTCACGCCCTCGGGCGCGCCCCGCTGAGCGCGCGACTACGGGCCGAAGAGCCGCGGGCTCTCATGCGCCCCGTACTTGCGCAGCTTGTTGATCGCGAGGTCGAAGGCGGCGCCCAAGCTCAATCTCTCCGCGAGGTTCTCGTAGAGCTTGCGGGTGAAGTCGATGGCCGCCGTATCCTCGAGGCGGTCGCGCATGCCGATGGCGTGCCTGACGAGCGGCGGGATCCGCTCGGCGATCACGTCCGAGTTGCAGGCGTTGAGCACGACGAGCTCGAGGTCTCCGGGGAGGGCCTTGAGGAGGCCGAGGAACATGTCCGCAGAGATATCCTCGGTGTCGTTGCGATCGTCCGCGAGGTGGAGGTTGCCGGCGTCGTCGCCGTGGCAGCTGAGGTGGAGGATGTGCGGCTTCGAGGTGCGCAGCGCCGCCTCGAGCGCGTCGTAGTCGGCGGCGGGCTCGAAATTCAGCGAGAACGCGTCGCGGTCCGCGACGGCGCGCAGGGCCTCGCGGAGCCTCCTGAATTCGCGGTCGACCGCGAGGGGAGGGGCGCTCGCTGGCGAGGCGGAGACGAAGAGGATCCTCCGCGCCGCGCTCGCGGGAGGGGCTTGGCGAGTCGCGGGAGGAGACGCGGCTCCCGTGACGAACTTCCCCCGGAGAGCGCAGATCTCCGGGGCTCGGCCCGTCCTAGCCTCGATGAGCGCGTCCCACAGCTCCGCGCTGCGGAGGACCCCGGTTCGTTCGAGGAGCAGCGCTGTCGCGTGGGCGAGCTCCGCCGGCGCGACGATCTCTCCTGGGAGTGAATTGACGAGTTGGTCACCGCCGGGGAGGTACCCGATGAATCGTCGCAGCTCGCCCGCGCTGAACGCCAAGAGTAGGAAGTGCTCGAACTCGGTGAGTGCGGTCATCGACGGCTAGCGCCTCTAGGCGAGAGTATCGGACCTTGACCCGAGCGCAGGCAAGCTCGCCACTCCGCTCGCGTCATCGCCGAAGCGCGCCGCGAAGATCCGCCGGGACATGCCACACCGCGAACTTGGTCGCGTGCCCGGGCAGCGGGTTGTCACCGCGGGCGGCGAGGCGCGTCGCCGGCGTGCGGTCGAGGAGCTCCGCCCGGTCAAAGCGCGGCGGGGCGCGCTCCCAGGAGCGGAGATCGGCTTGGCCGTCGGCGGCGACGAGCACCAGCTCGCCGAGCCGCGGTCCGTCCGGCGGGAGCAGGGCCGACGCCGTCACCTCGATCCCCTCGCTCTTGCCGCCGATCCGCTCGCCGAGGCGGTAGGGCTCGTCGGCGCTGATCGTCGCGCCCCAGGGGTGCCGCGCCGAGAGGATGTCTACATGTCCGCTCGGACAGATCGACAAGACCCCGCCGAAGACCGCCTCGGCGAGGCCGCGGGCGTTGCGGAGGGTGGCGACGAGCCGGGCGCCGCGGCCGAGGGGGAGCGGCGAGGCCCGAGAGAACGCCTCGGGGGCGCCCTCGACGACGGCGCCGTCGGGGCCCGTGACGCGCAGCGACCAGCCGGCGCGGTCGCGATCGAGGGCCTGCGCAGGGGATGGCTCGAGTTCGCTGAGCGCGTGGCTGAGGGCGAGCGCCTCGAGGGTCTCGGTGATGCAGCGCAGGACCGCGGGGAGGTGGCCGTCGACGGGGGCGCGCAGGGCCAGCGGGCGGCGCAGAGGCGCGCCGCTCGGCGCGAGGAGCTGCAGCGTGTTGGCGACCTCGACGACCTCGGCGATCGCCTCGACCTCCGCGCTGTCTTCCGCGACCGCGACGATCCCTGAGGCGGGCAGCGCCGCGCGCAGCAGCGCCGCGACCGCGGGCGACGTCCGCAGCCGGACATGGCCGCGCGGGCGAGCGTAGCGGAGGGGCAGAGCGACGGCCGCGGCGACCTCCTCCAGGCTGCTGTCGCCTTCGGACGTCCGCGTGATCTCAGCGCTCGCGGCGTCGACCCGCGTCACTCGGGTCTCGGCGAGGGGCGACGCTCCGCGGGCGAGCGGCGCGAGGAAGAAGCGGTCGTCGAGCTCGACGCCGGCCATCGCCCCGCCGCCGAGCTTGGGCTCGCGCGGGTCGCCGACGACCGCCAGCGTCCGCCGCCGCGGCGCCTCGTCGAGGCTGAAGAGGAGGCGGGCGGCTGGCCCCTTGAGCACCGGGCGCTGGCGCGGGCGGACCCGCATCACCCGCTGCCGCACCTGGCGGCCGAGCTCGAGCCAGGTCGTCGTCTGACCGCGCAGCTCCGTGAGGAGGGCGGCGAGGTGCATCGTGAAGAGCCCCGCCCGCCCGCGCTCGTCGCCCGCCTCGACGGCGATCTCGCGGAGGCTGCAGGCGGCGAGCCGGACGACGCGCGGGTCGGCCTCCGGCGCGAGGCTGTCGGGGTCGATCCCGGCGCCGCGGAGGCTGGCGCGGAGCGCCTCGATCGGCGCGAGCCAGGGGGCGCCGAGGGTGTAGGTCCGGGCCGCCGGATCGAGGGGCGGCTCGACGGTCAGCGTCGGGTCGTCGCTCTTGCGGAAGACGCCCTCGCTGTGGCAGCAGTCGACGAGCAGCGTGACGTTGGCGCTGCGCTCGGCGATCGCGGCGACGCGCGCGTCGAGCTCGATCGACAGGACGCCGCGGAAGTCGGTCGCCGTGCTCTCGCGGATGTCCGTGGGGATCAGGCAGCGGTAGAAGGCGGGCTCGTGGAGCTCGCCCCCCCGGGTCCGGTTGGCGCGGCGGTTGGCGATCTCGCCGCCGTGACCGGAGTAGTAGATGACGACCGCGTCGCCCGGCGCGGTGCTCGACGCGAGGGCGTCGAGCGCCTCGAGGACGCCGCGGCGGGTCGCGGCCGCGCCGTAGAGGCGCTCGCTGGCGAAGTCATGGCCAGCGAGCGCCTCTTCCATGCGCTCGAGGTCCCCTTCGACGCCGCGGAGGCGATCGTCGGGGGCGCCGATCAGCAGCGCGACGCGCTCGCTCACCCCGCCTTCGCCTCGAGCTTGAGGTCGGCGAGGTTGAACGGGCGACCCGGCTTCGAGAGCCGGACCGTCCGGGTCGACGACGCCGGGGGCGCCGTCGGGTTGGAGTCGGGGACCGCGCTGACGATGATCCCGTGGTCCTGCGGCGCGTCGATCGACGCCGACACCCAGTCGGAGCCGGACTGCGTCC
>JAGQIT010000379.1 GCA_020431135.1 Myxococcales bacterium
CCGACAACGTCCTCGTCAGCAACGACGGGATCCCGAAGGTCGCCGACTTCGGCCTCGCCCAGCGGATGGCCGAGGCGATCGGCCAGATCGCCGGGACCCCGGCGTACATGTCGCCGGAGCAGCACCTCGGCCGCCCCGCCGACGCCCGCAGCGACATCTTCTCGTTCTCCGTCGCCCTCCACCGCTGCCTCTACGGGGCGCCGCCCTTCACCGGCCGGACCTTCGAGGAGATCCGCGACCAGGTGACCCGCGGCGCGCTCACGGAGCCGCCGAACGCGGCCGTGCCGGCGCGCCTGCGCGCGGCGGTCCGCAGAGGGATGGCGAGGGCGCCGGAGGAGCGCTTCGCAACGACTGGGGAGCTCCTCGAGGAGCTGCGCGCGTGCCTGCCGACGGACCGCCGCTGGTCGCTCTGGGTCGCCTGGGGCGGGGCCGCGGTCGTCGGCGCCGCCGGGCTCTCGGCGCTCCTCAACGCCGATCCCGGGCCGACCCCGGCTGAGGTCGCGGCGATCGTCGGCGCGACCTACGACGCCGGGCGCTTCGCCGCCGAGGCCGAGTGGGTCTATCCGCCGGAGGAGGGCGATCCGAAGTCGACGGCGATCCGCCGGATCATCGAGCTGGAGCACCTCACCGGGCCGGTCGCCGAGAGCGCCCGCGCCCGCGCCGACGACCTGCGCGAGCGCTTCGCGGGTGAGCTCGCCGGCCTCGGCGATCACTACTGGGAGGACCTGCGGACCAAGCCCTTCGCCCGCGACTTCTACGCCCAGGCGCTGATCTTCAAGCCCGATCACGAGGTCGCGCTGCGCCGCGGCCGGCTGACGCCCGGACAGATCGCCCAGCTCCGCGCCCAGGCCGAGGTCAGCGGCTTCTCGATCGACCAGATCATCGCCGCGGCGCCGCTTCGCCGGCTGGCCAAGGTCGATCAGGTCGACGTCGACGCGCTCCTGGCGGAGCTCGCGGAGAGCTGCGAGGGCACCCTCGAGGCCGCGGGCGTCCAGCTCCCCACGTCGACGACGAAGGGCGAGGGTGAAGGTGAGGCCGCGGGTGAGCCCGGCGCGGACGAGGTCGACGCGGGCGGCACTGGAGGGGGAGAGGGCGGCGCGCCGACGGTCTCGTCGCCGCCGCGGGGGATCACCGGGCCGAGCGCGCGGGCGCTGCTCAGCAGGGCCGAGGAGGCGCGGATGGCCGGCCAGGACTCCGAGGCCTACCGCCTCTACAGCCAGGCGCTGGTCGTGTCGCCGCGCAACGTCGCAGCCCTCGTCGCGCTCAGCGACATCGCCTTCGATCGCGGCGAGTACGAGGAGGCGGCGAACCTCGCCGAGCGCGCCGTCGAGGTCGCGCCGAAGCGGGCCGCCAACCACCGCCGCCTCGGCGACGCCTACTACAAGCTGCGCCAGCTCAAGCGCGCGCGCGAGGCCTTCGAGACGGCGGTCGAGCTCGGCGACACGAGGGCCCAGCGGCGCCTCGATCTGATGGCGGAGGAGGGGCTTTGAGCGGCGCCGATGGACGCAAGGGGAGGGGAGCGCGGCCGCTGACGGTCGCGCTCGCGTGGGCGATCGCCGGGCTCATCGGCGTCGGGCCGGCGCCGGCGAGCGCCCGATCCGTCGGCCTCGGCCTCGGGACGCTCGGGATCGTCGCGCCCCCGCCTCCGCCCAAACCGAAGCCCGCGGCCGACGCGGAGGCGGAGCCCGCGGCCGACGCGGACGTCGAGCGGCCGATCGCGAAGGCCGGTCCGCGGGTCGTGATCATCGAGCGCCGCGGCGAGGGCAGCCCGCCGCCGCGGGCCGCCGTCGCCGATCTACACGCGAGCATCCGCGTCGGCCTCGACCGCAGCGGCGCTGAGGTCATCGACGCGGAGGCGCTCGGGCTCGGCCCCGGCGACTGCGCCGACGGCGGCTGCGTCGATCGCCTGCGTGACGGCGGTGAGGTCGATTATGTCCTATGGGCCAGCCTCGCGGCGATCGATCGCGACTACAGCCTGCGCCTCGAGCTCGTCGCGCTCGCCGATCCCGAGCAGCGCAGCGCCTACGACGAGCGCTGCCGCCTGTGCGGCCTCGCCGAGGCCTGCGAGCGCCTCGAGGAGGGGGCGAGCGGGCTCCTCGAGCCCCTCGAGATCGATCCCGTCGCGCCGCCGCGGCTGGTGCTCGACAGCCGCCCGGCGCGGGCGCGGATCGTCGTCGACGGCGAGTTCGTCGGCCGCGCGCCGATCGACCGCGTCCTCCGCCCAGGGCGCCACCGCGTCGAGGCGAGCGCGCCGGGGCACCTCGACGCCGCCGAGGTCGTCGAGCTCACCGCCGGCGAGCGGACGGTCGTCCGCCTCAACCTCGCCGCGGAGCCCGCGCCGTCGCCGCCGCCGCCCGAGCCGAAGGTCAACGGCTGGATCTTCGTCGGCGTCGGCATCCCGGCTGTCGGCGGAGGGATCGCCCTCGCGGCGCTCGACGGTCGCGCGCCCTTCGCCTGCGGGAGCGACAGCGGCGGCTGCACGGGGAAGCTCGAGACGACCTGGGCCGCGGTCGGGACGATGGCCGCAGGGGCGGCGCTGACGACCCTCGGGGCGGTGCTCGTCCACCGGCTCCGGAGCGTGCGCAAGGCGAAGGCGACGGCCGAGCGCGAGGCCGCGGCGAAGCGCGACAAGCGGGGCGGCGCCCCGGCGAAGACGCCGAAGAAGAAGGCGGCGCCCGAGGTCCACAAGCCCCGGTGACGCGGTGAACGTCGCGGCGCCGTCGATCGCGTCGTCGAGGCCCGCGTCACGCGACGACGCCGCGTGGCGATCGCAGATCTCATCGACGCGATCCCCACACGCGCCCCGCCTGCGCCGGCGATCTCGGCCGCGGCGGCGGTTTACAGGCGCAGGGTCGCTCGGCATGCTCCCGCCCCCGATGCGCTGCGCCGTCCCTGACTTCGATCCCGCGCCCCAGATCGCCCAAGAGCTCGACCTCCCCGAGCGCGGCGTGAACGCGGTCCTCCGCCTCCTCGCCGAGGGCGCGACCGTCCCCTTCATCGCCCGCTACCGCAAGGAGATGACCGGCGGCCTCGACGAGGTCGCGATCCGCTCGATCGACGAGCGCCGCGTCTACCTGCGCGAGCTCGACGAGCGCCGCAAGACGATCCTCAAGACCCTCGAGGAGGCGGGTTCGCTGACCGACGACCTCAAGGCGAAGATCCTCGCCTGTGCGACCAAGGCGGCGCTCGAGGACCTCTACCTCCCCTACAAGCCGAAGCGGCGGACGCGGGCGACGATCGCCCGCGAGCGCGGCCTCGGGCCGCTCGGCGAGCGGATCCTCGCCCAGCCCGACGACGGCGAGCCCGAGGCCGAGGCCGCCGCCTTCGTCCGCGACGACAAGGAGGTCCCCGACCTCGCGGTGCCGGACGTCGCCGCCGCCCTCGCCGGGGCCCGGGACGTCGCCGCCGAGGTCATGGCCGAGAACGCCGACGTCCGCGCCTTCGTCCGCGAGGTCTTCGCCCGCGACGGCGTCGTCGCCTCGAAGGTCGCCTTCGACAAGAAGGGCCAGGCGTCGAAGTTCGAGAGCTACTACGACTTCGAGGAGGCGATCGCGACGATCCCCTCGCACCGCTACCTCGCGGTCCGCCGCGGCGAGCAGGACGGCTTCCTCCGCGTCCGCCTGACCGTCGACCCCGAGCTCGTCTTCCCGCGGATCGCCGCGATCATGGGCCTGCGCCGCGAGAGCCCCTTCGCCGGCGAGCTCGAGGCGGCGATCCGCGACGGCCTGCGCCGCCTCCTGATGCCGAGCCTCGAGACCGAGATGCGCATCGAGCTCAAGATGCGCGCCGATCGCCAGGCGGTCGAGGTCTTCGCCCACAACCTGCGCTCGCTCCTCCTCGCCGCGCCCCTCGGCGGCGCCCCGGTCCTCGCCGTCGATCCTGGGCTGCGCACCGGCTCGAAGTGCGCCGCCTTGGGCGACACCGGCAAGGTCCTCGAGACGACGACGATCTACCCGGGGCAGGGGGCGCGCAAGGACGCCGAGGCCCGCGAGGCGCTCGTCGCCCTCGTCCGCCGGACCTCGCCGCGGGCGATCGCCGTCGGCAACGGCACCGGCGGCCGCGAGACCGAGGCCTTCGTCCGCGACGTCCTCCGCGAGGCCCTCGGCGCCGCCGCCCGCGACGTCGTCGTCGTGTCGGTCAACGAGGCCGGCGCCAGCGTCTACTCGGCGTCGGCGATCGCCCGCGAGGAGATGCCCGACCTCGACGTCACCCTGCGCGGCGCGGTGTCGATCGGCCGCCGCCTCCAGGACCCGCTCGCCGAGCTCGTCAAGATCGAGCCCAAGGCGATCGGCGTCGGTCAGTACCAGCACGACGTCTACCAGCCGCTCCTCACCCGCAAGCTCGACCAGGTCGTCGAGAGCTGCGTCAACCACGTCGGCGTCGACCTCAACACCGCGAGCGCGCCGCTCCTCGCCAAGGTCGCCGGGATCGGCCCCTCGCTGGCCAAGGGGATCGTCCGCCACCGCGAGGACAGGGGGGCGTTCCGCAGCCGCGCCGAGCTCCTCGAGGTCGCCGGCCTCGGGCCGCGGACCTTCGAGCAGTGCGCCGGCTTCCTGCGGATCCGCGGCGGCGAGCACCCCCTCGACGCCTCGGCGGTCCACCCCGAGCGCTACCCGCTGGTCGAGCGGATCGCCGGCGATCTCGGCGTCGGCCTCGGCGCGCTCGTCGGCGACGAGCGCCTCGCCGGCACCGTGGCGATCGACCGCTACGTCGGCGACGGCGTCGGCGAGCCGACCCTGCGCGACATCCTCGCCGAGCTCGCCAAGCCCGGCCGCGACCCGCGGGAGAGCTTCGCCGCGCCGCAGTTCCGCGCCGACGTCCAGACCCTCGAGGATCTCGCCGAGGGGATGATCCTCGAGGGGGCGGTGACCAACGTCACGGCCTTCGGCGCCTTCGTCGACGTCGGCGTCCATCAGGACGGCCTCGTCCACATCTCCGAGCTCGCCGATCGCTTCGTCAAGGACCCGCACGAGGTGGTCAAGGCCGGCGATGTCGTCAGCGTGCGCGTGGTCGAGGTGGACGTGCCGCGCAAGCGCATCGGCCTGACCATGCGCAAGGACAACGCCGACACCCGACCGCCGCGCGACCAGGGCCGCGACGCAGGGCCACGGGGTGGTGGCGGCAAGGGATCGCGCGGTGGCAGCGCCGGGCCGCAAAAGGCGTCTGATACCGGGGCTTTCGGCGCCGCATTGCTGGATGCACTGAAAAAACGCTGATCCAGGGTGTGGATTCGGCCACAGGTGCGCCCTCGCGCCGGCCGAATCCCGATTCCCGTCTTGCCCGAATCCCCGGCATGCGTCTTGATCGGTGCAAAGCCTGGGGGGGCGTTCTATGATCGATTCTGCGGCCCGGAGACGCATCTGGGGCTGGTGGTGGTTTGACTGGGCCAGTCAGCCCTACAACACGCTGTTGATAACCTTCATCTTCGGCCCCTATGTGGTGTCGCAGGTGGGCGATGGCACCCGCGCTCAGGCGATCTGGGGCTATGGCATCGGGTTTGCCGGCGTTGCGCTGGCGGTTCTGGCGCCGCTGCTGGGTGCGGTCGCGGACAAGAGCGGCCGGCGCATGGGCTTCGTCTGGTTCTTCTCGGTGCTGTATGTGGTGGGCGCCTGGGCGATCTGGTGGTCGGCGCCGGACAATTTCAATGTCTGGTTTGTCATGCTGATGTTCTGCATCGGCATGATCGGCATGGAATTCGCGACAATCTTCACCAATGCCATGCTGCCCGACCTTGCCCCGCGCGAGGAGCTGGGCCGGATTTCGGGCTCAGGCTGGGCCTGGGGCTATGTGGGGGGCATGGTGTCGCTGATCATCATGCTGACGCTGCTGGCCGAGGGGCCGACCGGCAAGACGCTGATCGGCCTGGACCCCATTCTGGGCCTGGATGCCGCCAGCCACGAGGGCACGCGGGCGGTCGGTCCGCTGACCGCGATCTGGTATGCCGTGTTCATGATCCCCTTCTTCCTGTGGGTGCGGGATCCGAAAAAGCCTGGCGCGATCAGCATCGGTGCCGCCATCGCGGGCGCCTGGCCGGAACTGAAATCCACCCTCGCCAGCCTGCCCCGGAATCGCAGTCTGTTCGCCTTCCTCGGTTCGTCGATGTTCTACCGCGATGCGCTGAACGGGGTTTACAGCTTTGGCGGGATCTATGCGGCGGGTGTGCTGGGCTGGAG
>JAGQIT010000380.1 GCA_020431135.1 Myxococcales bacterium
TCGTCATCGTCGGCGCCGGCCCTGCGGGGGCCGCCCTCGCCTACCTCCTCGCCCGCCGCGGCCTCCCGGTCCGCCTCCTCGAGCGCCACGCCGACTTCAGCCGCGAGTTCCGCGGCGAGGGCCTGCAGCCGAGCGGCCTCGACTGCCTCAGGCAGATGGGCCTCGAGGAGGAGCTCGCCGCGGTCCCGCAGCACCGCCTCGGCCGCGTCTTCTTCGCCCTCGGCGATCGCACCGTCGAGCTCGAGGGCCTGCGCGGGCTCGTCGGCGATCTCCGCCTCGTCTCGCAGCCCGGCCTCCTGGCGATGCTCACCCGCGAGGCCGCCGCCTTCCCCGGCTTTCGCCTCGACCTCGAGACGCGCGTCCGCGACGTCGTCCGCGGCGACGGCGGCCGGATCACCGGCGTCGTCGTCAGCGGACCGGACGGCGACGAGACCATCGAGGCCGCGCTCGTCGTCGCCTGTGACGGCCGCAACTCGGTGATCCGCCGGCGCCTCGAGATCCCCCTCGTCGCCGCCGAGCAGACCTTCGACATCCTGTGGTCGCGCGGCGATCTCATCGCGGTCTGCCCCGACGGCGCCGCGCGGATCGAGCTCAACCGCCAGGGCGACTTCATCGGCGTCTACCCGGCGCCCGCGGGCGGCCACCAGATCGGCGTGATCATCCGCAAGGGCGGCTTCAAGGAGCTCCGCGCGCGCGGCGAGGCGAGGTCCCTCGAGTGGGTCGCCGAGCGCTGCACGCCGGAGCTCGCGGCGGCCCTGCGCGACGGCGACATGTGCCGGCCGATCCTCCTCGACGTGATCTGCGGCCGCGCGCCGACCTGGTCTCGCCCCGGCGCGCTGCTGATCGGCGACGCCGTCCACCCGATGTCGCCGCTCGGCGGCCAGGGGATAAACATCGCCCTGCGCGACGCCCTGATCGCCGCCAACCATCTCGTGCCCGCGCTCGAGGCCGGCGGCGCCCCGGCGGCCCTCGACCGCGCCTGCGCGGCGGTCGAGGCCGAGCGCGTCCCGGAGGTCGAGGCCATCCAGGCGATCCAGACCCGCCAAGGTCGCCGCTTCCTCCGGCCGATCGGCGCACTCACCTGGCGCCTGCTCCCCGTCCTTCTCCGCTTTCGCCGCGTCGTCACCCGGATCTGGAGGCCGCGCCAGGCGTTCCGTACGGGCATGGTCGACGTCCGCCTCGCGGTGTAGCGACCTGTCGCCGGGGTGCCCGACGCGGCGTCGCTCGACCGCCGCACCGGCCGTCGCGTCCGTCACGCGGCGCTCATCAGCCGCGGCGCCGGGCCACACACGCCCCCGCGCTCACGGGAGCGCGGCGAAGCGGACGAGGAAGCTGTCGTCCTTCGCGTCCGCGGGGCCCGGCAGCGTCTCGCCGCCGATCGTCAGCGCGTCGGTGTGCCAGCCGACGGCGACCAAGGACGCGTCGCCGTCGAACGCCAGGTTCTCGACGCCGGCGTCGCCGGGCGCGGCGCTGTAGCCCTGCGCCCAGGTGATCAGCCCCGCGGGGTCCGACTCGACGATGAAGAACGCCGGGTTGTCGCTGGCGACGTCACACTCGCCGACCGCGAACGCGCCCGCGAAGTCGGCGCCCCAGGCGAGCGACGCGTCGGCCGCGGCCGCCAGCGCCTCGCTGTGCTCCGCGTCGGCGGCCCCCGCGACGGTCCCCCAGCTGCTGTTCATGTCCGCGACGTCCGTCTTGTAGATGAACGCGTCGACCTTGCCGCTCTCGGTGACGAGGTCGGTGCCGCCGAGGGCCTGGACGAACTCCCCGGCGACGACGTAGTTGCCGTTCGGATCGTAGACGGCCTCGGTGGCGCGTTGGCTGCCCGCGCCGCCGAAGGCCTCCACCCCCACGGGGGCGTTGTCCTTGTCGACGCGGGCGACGAAGGCGTTGTCGCCGTCGCCGTTGGCGACGGCGAGCAGCGTCCCGGCGATGGTGATCGCGCCGTCGACGAAGAAGCCGGTGAACACGACCTCGCCCGCGCCGCTGACGTCGACGCCGTAGGCGACGCTCGTGCCTGGACCCTCGGATCTGCGCAACCACACCCGCTCGCCCGCGCCGTCCAGCTTGGCGATGAAGGCGCTCCGGTTGCCGATCCCGACCTCGGACCAGCCGACGTCCGCGCTCAGCGTGTCGTTGAAGGCCCCGGCGATCAGGAGGCCGCCGTCCGGCGCGACCGCGACGTCGTAGAGGACCGCCCAGTCAGCGCTCGACAGGGCCCACGCCGAGAGCAGCTCGCCGCTGGGATCGACGCGGGCGACGACGGAGTCGGGGGCCATCCCCTGCTTTGTCTTCGTGTCGTTGCCGAAGGCCACGCTGCCGCCGTTGTTCAGGACGAAGACGAGGTTCCCCTGGCTGTCGAAGGCGACGCCCTCGCCGGTCTGGGAGCCGACGCCGCCGTAGGTGCGCTGCCACTTCAGGATCCCGTCCGGGCTGAACCTGGCGATAAAGACATCATTTCCAAGGCTCTCCGTCGCGACCTCCTGGTCGCCGATCCGGAGCGCGCCGTTGAACGTCCCGAGGACGCCGACGTCGCCGTCCTCGGCGATCGCGACGTTCTCGAGGTGCTGAGAGCCGCTGCCGTGCACGCGGACCAACCAGTCGACGCTCCGCTGATCGCAGGGGCCGTCGAAGCCGGTGGTGGACGTCGACGAGCCCGAGCTCACGCTCCCCGAGGCGCTCTCCGAGGTCGTCGACGTCGTCGACGCGGTCGCGGCGGAGGTCGCCGTCCCGGAGGTCGTCGAGGTCGTCGCCGTCGCCGACGTCGTCGAGCCCGTGCTCCCGTCGCTCGTCGCGCTCGCGGCCGACGCGTACTCGTCAAACGCCGGGTTGTCCAAGACACAGGCGCTAAGCGGGAGCACGAGCAACGCCGCGTTCGCGCCCGCGGTCCCACGTCCAGATCGCCGCCGCCTCATCTGCCCCAACAATCGCGGATTTATCGCGACCCCGGCAAGATGCGGGTGTCTACAAGGATGGACAACGGACGCGCGGCCAGACGCGCGTAGGAGCGGCGCACGAGAGGTCCGAAGACGACACCCGGACAGACGGTCGCCGCAGCCGCGCCCCAGGGCCCTGCGCGCGCCGGAGAGCGACTCACCGCGCTCCACGGCTCCTCGCCGCGCGTGCTCGCCGCGCCTGCGCGAAGTCGAGGCCCTAGCCCGCGCCGACGTCTTCGGCCGCGCGACCCCACGACCCCGCGACGCACCCGACGCAGGCGCCGACGCGTGGTCCGCTAGCGACCTCAGACAGCCCCCGGTCGCTGTTGCTCGGTCCCGAGGGCAGGTATCATCGGGCTTCGCCGCCTCCGCGGCCCTGCCCTAAGAAACAGGAGTTAGCATGCGCAGCGCCACTCTTTGCTTGCACACCCTGATCTTCACGGCCCTCGCCGTCGCCGGCTGCAACGGTGAGGACGGCGTGACCTCGGCCGGCAGCGCCGGCGACTCGAGCTCGACCTCGGAGGAGACGAGCTCGGCGAACACGACGGTCACGACCTCGACGACGACCTCGACCTCGCAGAGCGGCTCCGGCAGCGAGACCGGGACGACCACGTCGACCTCGAGCGCGACGGCCACGTCGACCAGCTCGACCTCCGACACCGAGACCTCCGACACCGTCGGCTCGACCACGACGGCCACCGCCACCGACACCGGCACCGAGACGGACGGGACCAGCACGACGGGCGGCCTATGCGAGGTCGGCCCCGACGCGGACGAGTGCCAGGTCTGCACCGTCGAGAGCTGCTGCGACGAGATCACGACCTGCGCGGAGGACGAGGTCTGCGGGTGTTTCTCGGACTGCCTCCTCCAGGGCTTCACCCCGCAGGAGTGCGCCATGATGTGCCAAATCCCGATGCCGGGGCAGAACCCGCTGGTCGCCGCGATCTTCGAGTGCCGCACCAACAGCTGCGGCGACGTCTGCTAGGCGCCGACCGCCGCGACCGCCGGGCGCGCCCTTCCGACGAGACGCTCGGTCGATGACGGCACACGAGGCCGCGCGGGACCCTCGCCACCGACTGCGATGGTGTCTGATGCGTACCCTGGGCCCCTGCGCATTCAGCGAGCGCGCCGCTCGTTGCGCAAAGGTCTGCGAAGTCTGCCGACTCGAGCCCGTGCGCGGGCGTCGCCCGCCAATTCTTCGATCTCTTCTGCGAACCGGGCTAGCGTCGGCCTCCCTCATCACAACCACGACGATTGGAATTCACTATGCGCAGCTCCGTTCTTCGCCTCAACACCCTCCTCTTCGCCGCCCTCGCCGTCGCTGGCTGCAGCGGTGACGACAGCGCGACCTCGGCCGGCAGCACCACCGACTCGAGCTCGACCACCGCAGACACGACCTCGAGCACCTCCTCGAGCACGACGACGACCTCCACGACCTCCGAGACCACCGGCTCCGGCAGCGACACCGGCACGACGACCTCGTCGACCTCCGAGACGACGACCTCCACGAGCTCGACCACCGACGCCACCGACAGCTCGACCACCGCCGCCACCGACAGCTCGACCACCGCCGCCACCGACAGCACCACCGGGAGCACGACCGACGCGACGACGACCGGCGGCCTCCAGTGCGAGGTCGACCCCAACGCCGACGCCTGTCAGATGTGCATGGCCGCAAACTGCTGCGACGAGATCACGGCCTGCGCCGACGACGAGGACTGCACCTGCTTCACCAACTGCATCGGCGAGGGCACCCCGCCGCAGCAGTGCGTCCAGATGTGCATGGTCAACCCGATGCAGAACCAGGCGCTGCAGGACCTGCGGACGTGCAACCTCGACAACTGCGCCGACGAGTGCGGCTAGTCCGTCGACCGCGCTCGGCGCCCTGATCCGAGACGACAAACGCACAGAGAGCCAGCTCGCGCCCGCGAGCTGGCTCTCTCTGCGTTCTCTGCGTCCGCGGACGCCGGGCTACGAGCCCTTGGCCTGCTTCTCGGCCTTCTTGCGCAGCTTCTCCTGCTCGGCGCGGATCGTGTCGACGTCGACCTTGTAGGTCGTGATCACGCGCTGGCGGCCCTCCTGCGTCTGCTCGATCCGGGTCTTGATCTTCTCGAGGGTGGCGATCGCCTCCTCGCCGCCGGAGTAGCGCGACATGAACTCGATCTCGCGCTCGGTGCGGGCGACCGCGTCCTTGGCCCGCTTGTCGTAGCACTCGAGGAGCGGCGCCGAGGAGACCGCGCACAGCCAAGTGTCGAAGATCCCCCAGGTGCCGATGGTCAGGTCGTTGAAGGCCTGCTCGAACTGGGCGACGTCGCTGGCCTCGACGTAGCGCCCGCCGGTGGTCGCGGCGATCGCCTTGAGGGCCTCGACGTCCTCCTTGGCCTCGACGCCGAAGCCGACGACGTCGATCATCGTCAGGTGGTTGGTCTCGAAGAGCTGGCGGGCGACGGCCACGGGATCGCCGTCGCAGCGCTCGATGCCGTCGGCGACGAGGATGATGTGGTTGACCGAGCTGACCTCCTCGGGGAGGAACTGGGCCGAGGCCTCGATCGCCCGGGCGATCGGCGACCAGCCGGTCGCCTTGAGCGGCTTGAGCGCGTCCTTGGCCTGCTTCGGATCGGGGGTGCCCATGTCGTCGATCATCTCGACCTTCGAGCAGCTCTCCTCCTTGCTGGCCTCGGTGTTGTCGCCGAAGTGGCCGTAGGCCATGATCCCGAAGCTCATCACCTCGACCTTGGGCATCACGTCGACGAAGCGCTGGACCGCCTCCTTGGCGATCGCCATCTTCGTCTTCTTGCCCTTGCCGAGCTTGCCGGCCATCGACCCCGACGCGTCGAGGATGACGAGGGTGTTGATCTTCTCGGCGAGCTCGCCGCCGCGGGCCTTCTCGCCGCAGGCCTCGACGATGCACTCGTCGATGTTCGGATCGTTGTTGAGCTCGAGCTCGACGAAGTCCGGGACGCCGTCGGCGTCGACGTCGTTGTACCAGGCGTCGACCAGCGGCGGCGCCTCCTCGAGGGGCTCCGCGTTGACCTCAGACCCGGACCCGCCGGCGGGGGCCGGCTCTTGGCTCTCCTCCTTGGACTTGTCGCAGGCGAACAGACCGCCGGCGAGGGCGATGGAGAGGGCGCAGGGCAGCGTTCGACGGTGGGCTCGGTACTTCACGGTGGCGACAACTTGCCCGAAGACGCGAGCGCTGCCAGCCGAAAATTTTGCGACAGGAGGCGTCGCGCCCCCGACCTGTGTTAAGAGACACACAAACTACAACCTCCGTTGCTCGTGTTGGGGGCTATACGCCGCTAGTGGGGCGCCGACCCGTCCGGTCGTGTCAGATCATCGCTATCAGGCAAACGACGATCCACAGGCCCCCAGCGGCCATCCACAGCGCGCAGTAGCCGACGATGTCCCGCGCCCGGACGCCCGTGATCGCGAGCAGCGGCATGGCCCAGAAGGGCTGGAGCATGTTGCTCCACTGGTCGCCGAAGGCCATCGCCATCATCGCGTCGGCCGGGGCGACGCCGCGGGCGAGCGCCGATTCGCAGAGGATCGGCCCCTGGATCGCCCACTGCCCGCCGCCGGAGGGGACGAAGAGGTTGAGGAGGCCGGCGGCGAGGAAGGTGAGGACCGCGAAGAGCTCGCCGCCGACGTCGGCGAAGAGCCCGGCGAGGCGCGCCGACAGCCCCGAGGTCGCCATCAGGCCCATGATCCCGGCGTAGAGCGGGAAGAGGAGGAAGATCCCGGCGCAGCCGCGGATCCCCTCCTCGCAGGCCTTGAGGAAGCGATCGGGGCGCCGGTGGAGGATCATCGCCGCGACCCAGAGGGCGAGGTTGACGGTGTTGAGGTCGAGCTTGGAGATCCCGTAGACGGCGGCGCCGACCCAGCGGGCGAGGCTGAAGCCGACGTCCTCGCCGGCGATCCCCTGCCCGGCGACGAAGAGGCCGAGGGCGCCGAGCATCGGCGCGACGAGGAGCAGCGTGATCCACGGCGAGCGCTCGAGCCGCTCGATCGCGTCGGCCGGCGGCGCCTCGTCCTCCGCCAGCCGCGGCTCGTCTTCGATCGACGCGGGCGGCGGCGCCGGATCGGGGTCGGCCCCGGGCTTCGGCGTGAGCAGGGCGAAGAGGAGCGGCCCGAGGAGCAGGAGGCCGCCGCTGACCATCAGGTTGAGGCCGCCGAAGACGCTCTCAGTCAGCGGGATCGTCCCGACCCTCGCGGCGAGCTCCGGGCCGAGGATCTCGATCATGTCGCGCTCGGTCGTCGCCTTGAGCGGCGCCGTCCCGCTGAGCCCGCCGTGCCAGACCATCAGCCCCGAGTAGCCGGCGGCGCAGAGCAGCGGGTAGTGGAGCCGCCAGCCGCGGCGCGTCGCCTCGCGCCCGGCGGCGCGGGCGAAGAGCGCCCCGCAGATCAGGCCGAGGCTCCAGTTGACCAGCGCGCTGACGATCGACAGCGCCGCCGTCAGGCCGACGAGGGCGCGCGGGCTCTTCGGCCAGGTGGCGAGGCGCTCGAGGCCGCGGCGGAAGACCGGCGCGGCCGCGAGGGCGGTGCCGAGGACGAGCATCAGGCTCGCCTGCATGGCGAAGGTGAGGAGGCTCCACAGGCCGCCGCTGCTGTGCCAGCGCGCGGTCATCTGGCGCAGCGCCTGCGCTGGCGTCGCGTCGCCGAGGAGGTGGAGGAAGCTGGCGACGGCGACGAGCGCGGTCAGGAGAACGGCGATGACGAAGGGCTCGGGCGTGAGGCGGCCGAAGCCGCGGCGGGCGGCGATCCCCAGGCGGGCGATCGGCCCGAGCGTCGCGTCTTCCCGGGTGCCCGCCCCCGCCCCGCTCACGCCGGGCTCCCCTCCCCTGGCGCCGCCGCGGCGCCGATCATGAAGGCCTCGATACGCGCGCGCAGCTCGTCCGGGATCGGCAGCGACCGGCGGAAGGTCGGCGAGTCGGGGTCGAGGTCCATGACGACGCAGACCGTGCCGCCCGTGAGGCGCACCGCGGCGTCATCCCCCGGCGGGTCGTCGAACGCCCGCACGCGGTAGTCGAAGTGGATCGACGAGCGCCCGAGCTTGGCGACGCGCAGCTCGACGGCGATGACGTCGCCCATCTTGCACGGGACGCGGAAGTCGGCGTGGCAGTGGACCGACGGGAAGCCGATCTGACGCCCGAGGATCACCTCGTCGTAGGGGTAGTCGAGCGCCTCCAAGAACCAGGTCTCCATCGCCTCGTGGAAGAAGTGGAGGAAGCGCGGGTAGTAGACGATCCCGGCGGGATCGCAGTCCCCGAAGCGGACCGGCTGGCGGTGGACGTGGACGCCGACGCTCGCTGGGGTGCTCACGGCGGAGCAGTGTATGCTCCGCCCATGTCCCTCGTCGAGTACAGCGCCGACTTCGGCATCGCCCAGATCACCATCAACGTCCCCCCGGCCAATTGCTACTCGTACGAGATGATGCGCGAGCTCGACGACGCGATCCTCAAGGCGCGCTTCGATCCCGCGGTCCACGTCCTCGTGCTCACCGGCGCCGGCGAGAAGTTCTTCTGCGCCGGCGCGGACATCGGCATGCTCCGCGGCGCCGATCCGGAGTTCAAGTACAACTTCTGCCTCCACGCCAACGAGACCCTCCAACGCCTCGAGCAGACGCCGAAGCTGGTGATCGCGGCGATCGGCGGGCACTGCGTCGGCGGCGGCCTCGAGGTCGCCCTCGCCTGCGACCTCCGGATCGCCCGCGCCGGCGCCGGCAAGTGCGGCCTCCCGGAGGTCAAGCTCGGCGTCCTCCCCGGGACCGGCGGCACCCAGCGGATGGTCCGCCTGCTCGGCAAGGCGAAGGCGATCGAGGTGATGATCAGCGCCGAGGTCTTCACCTTCGAGCGCGCCCTCGAGCTCGGCGTCGTCAACCAGGTCTGGGAGGCCGCGTCGAACGAGGCCTTCCTCGCCAAGGTCCGCGACTACGCCGCGGGCTTCGTCCCGCCGGCGGCCCCGTCGCGCGCCGTCGGCCTGATCAAGCGCGCCTGCCAGACCGGCGCCGACCTCAGCCTCGCCGACGGCCTCGCCCTCGAGCGCGAGCTCCAGCAGCGCCTCTTCACCGGCGAGGACGCCCGCGAGGGCCTCGCGGCCTACATCGAGAAGCGGACGGCGGAGTTCACGGGGCGCTAGGAGGCTGTCCGATCGTTCATCCGCGCGCGGCCTCGCGCGGACCCCAGGCGGGGCCGACGAGTGACGGGGCGCCGCCCTCGGCCTAGCCCGCCGCCATCGCCTGGACGGCGACGTCGACCCGCTCGATCGCCGCCCGCAGGCGCTCGACGCCGGCGAGCACCTCGCCGCGCGGGCGCACGCGCTCGCGGTCCATCAGGTCGTTGCAGATCGCCTCGATCTCGAGGGCGCCGAGCGTGCCGCTCGACCCCTTGAGCTTGTGGGCGATGCGGGCGAGCGCGTCGCTGTCACCGGCCGCGAGCGCGCCCTCGATCGCCGCCAGCGAGTTGCGCGCGGAGGCCACGAAGGGCGCGAGCAGCGTGCCGACGAGCCCCTCCTCGTCGTCCTCGACGAGCACCCGGAGCTGCTCGAGGATCATCGGATCGAGGACCAAGGGCGCGTCCCCCCGCGCCGACGCCCCGCCGAGGCCGCCCACACCGTCGTCGTCGTCGGCCTCGGCGAGGAACTTGCCGACGACGCGGACGAGCTCGCTGAGCTGGACCGGCTTGCTCAGGTACTCGTCCATGCCGGCGTCGAGGCAGCGCTGACGGTCGTCCGGCAGCGCGTGGGCGGTCATCGCCGCGATCGGCATCCGCTCGTCGTCGCGCTCGCGCTGGCGGATCACGCGGGCCGCCTGGAAGCCGTCCATCTCCGGCATCTGACAGTCCATGAAGACGAGGTCGTAGGGGATCTGAGCGACCATCGCCACCGCCTCGATGCCGTCGGCGGCGACGTCGACCCGGCAGCCGAGGCGCTCGAGCATCAGGCTGGCGACCCGCTGGTTGATGACGTTGTCCTCGACGACGAGCACGCGGCCGTGGAAGCGCCGGCTGATCGCCCCGTCGTGGAGCTCCGCCGGCCGCTCGCGGCGCAGCGAGCCGCCGATCCCCCGCAGCGCCTGGACCACGGTCTCGCGCAGCGCCGCGAGGCGGACCGGCTTGACGAGCACCGACGAGCCCTGCTTCGCCCGCGGCGGCGGCCGCTGGCCGTAGGCGACCAGGCAGATCACGGTGACGCCGGCGATCCGCGGGTCGTCGCGCAAGAGGTCGAGGAGCGGCCCGCGCTCGCTCGGCGCGAGCTCGGCGTCGACGAGCGCGAGGGTGAAGCGCTCGCCGGCGATCGCGGCGCGCTCGAGCTCGCCGAGGGCGTCGTCCGCGGTCGCGCAGACCGTCGGCCGCATCCCGAGGCTGAGGAGCTGCTCGCGCAGCATCCAGCGGTTGATCCGGTGGTCGTCGACGACCAGCGCCTTGACGTCGACGAGGTCGGCGAAGTCGCGGGAGTCGGCGCGGCTCGCCTGATCGCGCGGCAGCGGCAGCGTGAAGGCGAAGGTCGAGCCGCGGCCCGGCGCGCTCTCGACCGTGATCGAGCCGCCCATGAGCTGGACGAGCTGGCGGCAGATCGCGAGGCCGAGGCCGGTGCCGCCGAAGCGGCGCGTCGACCCGGCGTCGGCCTGGTAGAAGGGCTGGAAGAGGAGGCGCTGCTCCTCGGGGGTCATGCCGATGCCGGTGTCGTGGACGGCGAAGCGCAGGCGCGCGCGGCTGTCGTCCTCGTCGACGCAGGAGACGTTGACGAAGACGTGGCCCTCCTCGGTGAACTTGAGGGCGTTGTCGGCGAGGTTGATGAGGATCTGGCGGATCCGCCCGGGGTCGCCGACGAGGTAGCGCGGGGCGTCGGGGGCGAGGTGGACGATGAACTCCACGCCCTTCTCCTGGGCCAGCGGCGCCAGGAGATCGGTGACCTCGTCGAGCGCCGTCGACAGGTCGAAGGGCACCGGCTCGATCGCCAGCTTGCCGGCCTCGATCTTCGAGAAGTCGAGGATGTCGTTGATCAGCGTCAGCAGGGCCGTCGCCGACTTGCGGATCGTCTCGGCGTACTCGTGCTGCTCGCCGCTGAGCGGCGTGTCGAGGAGGAGCCCGGTCATGCCGATCACGCCGTTCATCGGCGTCCGGATCTCGTGGCTGACGCGGGCGAGGAACTCGCTCTTGGTCCGGATCGCCTTCTCGGCGAGGTCGCGGGCGACGAGGAGGTCGTGCTCGGCCCGCTTGCGCTCGCTGATGTCGCGGGCGACGGCGTAGATCGCCTCCTCGTCGGGGACCGCGGTCGCGTTGAACTCGAACCACCGGAAGGCGCCGTCGCGGGTGCGCAGGCGGACGTCGTAGTTGACGACCTTTATGCCGGCGGCGAGGCGGCTGATCTTCTCGTAGGCGATGGGGTGGTCGTCGGGGTGGACGAGCTCGATGTAGGGGCGGCCGCGGAGCTCCTCGGCTGAGAAGCCGAGGGCGCGCTCGAAGGCCGGGTTGACCCGGCGGAAGTAGCCCTCGAAGCCGGCGATGCACAGGATGTCGACCGAGAGGTCGAAGAAGCGATCGATGTCGAGGACCGCCCGCCGCCACTCGCTGATGTCGATCACCGCGCCGACGTAGCCGTAGACCTCGCCGCCGCGGCGCAGCGGCTGGCCGATCGTCATCATCCACGGCGAGTCGTCGCCCGTCCGCGCGAAGCGGAGATCGACCGTGAAGGTGTCGCCGCGCTCGAGGGCCGCGCGGTAGGTGTCGTAGACGCGCTGGCGATCGCCGGGGTGGAGCGCGTTCGTCCAGCCGTCGCCGAGGTTGTCGGCGAACGTCGTCCCCGTCAGATCGAGCCATGTGCGGTTGACCGCCTCGCAGCCGCCGTCGCTGCCCGTGCGCCACAGGCCGATCGGCACGTTGTCGATCATCTCTTGGAGCTGCTCGCGGCGGACCTTGGCCGCGGCCTCGCTCTCGCGCAGGCTCACCGCGATCGTCCCGGCGAGCACCTCGACCAGCGGCGCCGCCCCGGCGCCCGCCCCCTCGATCTCGAGGACCCCGACGAGGACGCCGCGGGCGCGCAGCGGCGCCCGCAGGCGTCGACCCGTCGGCGACGCCTCGTCGACGATCGAACCGGCTGAGCGCGCCGCGGCGAGCACCGACGCGATCGAGGCGCCCGGGCCGGCGCCGTCGCGACGGCACTCGCCGAGGAGCGCACCGCCGGCGCCGACCAAGCGGACGGCGTCGCAGTCGAGCCCCGCCTGGACGCGGCTGATGACCGCCGCCCACGGCTCCCCCGCGGCGACTGCCGCGGTCCACTCGGCGAGGCGCGCGAGCCGATCAGCAGCGCTCAACTCCGGCACCACGACGAGAGTATCGCAGGTCGCAGCCGCGAGCGGCTGACCAGCTGCTGGCTTGCGCTGCGCCGCGCCTACAGCCACCATGTGCAGCCGATGGCAGCCCCCAAAGGGAAGAAGAAGTCCGCCGCGAAGAGCACGAGCGCGAGCGGAGAAAAATCCACCACTTCGAGCAGTAAAAAGATCCCCAAGAAGGCCGCGAAGCGGGCCTCGGGGCGGCGCAGCGCGGCGAAGAGCCAGCCCAAGATCGAGATCCGCAACCTCCGCGTCGGCGACCTCGCGGAGATCCAGGCGCTCCAGCGCCGCTGCTTCCCGACGATCCCGCCGTGGACCGGCGAGCAGCTCCGCGCGCAGCTCGAGACGTTCCCGGAGGGACAGCTCGGCATCACCTACGACGGCGCCCTGGTCGCGACCTCGTCGTCGCTCCTGGTCTCATGGGAGGAGTTCGGCGCCTGGCACTCCTTCAACCAAGTGAGCGGCGGCGGGACGATCCGCAACCACAACCCGGAGGGCGACACCCTCTACGGCATCGACATCGCCGTCGACCCGAAATTCCGCGGCCAACGCCTCGCGCGCCGCCTCTACGACGCGCGCAAGGAGCTCTGCCGCCGCCTCAACCTGCGCGCGATCCTGATCGCCGGGCGGATCCCCGGCTACGGCGCCCACGCTGAGGCGATGACCGCCGAGGCCTACGTCCGCAAGGTCGTCCGCAAGGAGCTGCGCGACAAGGTGCTCACCGCCCAGCTCGCCAACGGCTTCGCGATCCGCCAGGTCCTCCAGGGCTACCTGCCGAGCGACGAGGAGTCGCGCGGCCACGCCGTGCTGATGGCCTGGCTCAACCCCGCGCACCTCCCGGACGACGCCCCGCAGCGCACGCGCACCGTCCGCGTCGCCGCCGTCCAGTACCAGATGCGAGCGATCAAGAGCTTCGACGAGTTCGCCCAGCAGTGCGAGTTCTTCGTCGACACCGCCGGCGACTACCGCATCGACTTCCTCCTCTTCCCCGAGCTGCTGACGAACCAGCTCCTCGCCCTCGTGCCGAGCACGCGCCCGGGCCTCGCCGCCCGCCGCCTCAGCGAGTTCACCCAGCGCTACATCGACCTCTTCACGGATCTGGCGATCCGCTACAACGTCAACATCATCGCCGGCAGCCACCTGACGGTCGAGGACGAGCGGCTCTACAACATCTCGTTCCTCTTCCGCCGCGACGGCACCTACGACAAGCAGTACAAGCTGCACATCACGCCGTCGGAGGCCCACTGGTGGGGGGTCTCGCCGGGCGATCGCGTCAACGTCTTCGACACCGACCGCGGGCGGATCGCGATCCTCATCTGCTACGACGTCGAATTCCCCGAGGCCGCGCGGATCGCCGCGGCCAAGGGCGCGTCGATCCTCTTCGTCCCCTTCAACACCGACATCCGCTCGGGCTACCTGCGGGTGCGCTCGTGCGCCCAGGCGCGGTGCATCGAGAACCACATCTACACGGTCCTCGCCGGGCCGGTCGGCAACCTCCCCTTCGTCGACGGCGCCGACATCCACTACGGCCAGGCCTGCATCCTCACGCCCTCGGACCTGCCCTTCGCCCGCGACGGGATCGCCGACGAGGCGACCCCCAACGTCGAGACGATGGTCGTCCACGAGCTCGACCTCGAGACGCTTCGCCGGACCCGAAGGACAGGTGCGGTCCGACCGTGGCTCGATCGCCGCAGCGACCTCTACAAGGTGCGCTGGACCGAGGACGGTGAGGACCACGAGGTCTAGCGCCCCCTCCGCTGCGGAGCCCGCGGGCGCAGACCGTCGCGCGACCGCGGGCCCTCGCGCGTCCTACGCACCGCTGCGCGCGGCTCAGAGCTCGGCGCGGAGGCGGTAGCCGACACCTGTCTCTGTGAGCAGGTAGAGCGGCTGCGCGGGGTCGTCCTCGAGCTTGCGCCGGAGCTGGGCCATGTAGACGCGGACGTAGTGGTCCTGGCTCGTCGAACCTGGCCCCCAGACCTCCTTGAGGATCTGGCGGTGGGTGACGACGCGGCCGGCGTGGCGGACGAGGAAGGCGAGGAGCTTGTACTGGAGCGGCGTCAGGTGGACCTCGTCGCCGCGGATCCGGACGCGGCGCGCGGCGAGGTCGACCTCGAGCTCGCCGACGCGGAAGGTCGCGTCGTCGGGCTCGCTGCTGTGGAGGCGGGCGTGGCGGAGGGCGACGCGGAGGCGGGCGAGGAGCTCGGCGGCGCCGAAGGGCTTGGTCAGGTAGTCGTCGGCGCCGAGGTCGAGGGCGCTGACCTTGTCCTCCTCGAGGCCGCGGGCCGAGAGGACGATGATCGGCGTCTGCGTCCACTCGCGGATCCTCGCCGTGACCTCGAGGCCGTCCATGTCCGGGAGGCCGAGGTCGAGGAGGATCACGTCGGGGCTGTGGCTCGCCGCCAGGCTGATCCCCTCGGCGCCGGTCGACGCCTCGATGATCCGCAGGCCGTGGCCGGCGACCAGCGCCCGGAGGAAGCGGCGCATCGGCTGCTCGTCCTCGATCACCAAGACCGTCGCCTCGCCGCTCATGCTGCCTCCGCGTCCGCGCCGTCCCCCGGGGCCGGCGGCGGCGTCGAGGTCGGGATCGTAAACGCAAAGCGGGCGCCAGGGCCATCGTCGCGGGCGCCGGCGACGATCCGACCGCCGTGGGCCTCGACGACCGCCTTCGAGATCGCGAGGCCGAGGCCGGCGCCGGCGAGCCCGCTCGCCCCGTCGCCGCGGAAGAACTTGGCGAAGACGCGCTCGCGCTCGGCCGCCGGGATCCCCGGGCCGCGGTCGAGGATCGCGAAGACGACCTCGCCGTCGGCGGCGGCGACCTCGATCTCGATCGGCGAGCCCTCAGGCGTGTACTTGAGCGCGTTGTCGAGGAGGTTGATGAGGACGAGCTCGATCATCAGGCCGTCGAAGGCGACGAGCTCGACGGCGGGGTCGATGCGGACCTCGATGGCGCGGCCGCGGGCGCGCTCGCCGAGGCGGCGGATCGCCGCGCCGACGGTCTCCTCCGGGACCTGCCAGTCGGCCTTGACCTCGAGGCCGCCGCCCTCGATCCGGGTCATCGCCAGGAGGTTGTTGAGGAGGCGGCCGAGGCGATCGGCCTCGTCGTGGATCGCCGTCAGCAGCTCGCGCCGCGTCGCCGCGTCGATGTTGGCGTCGGCGTCGAGGAGGGTCGTCGCCGAGCCCATGATCGATCCCAGCGGCGTGCGCAGATCGTGGCTCA
>JAGQIT010000381.1 GCA_020431135.1 Myxococcales bacterium
AGCGCGAGAGCGCCTTCGTCGAGCGTCTCTTCACCGAGGTCCACAAGGTCGTCGTCGGCCAGGAGGAGATGATCGAGCGCGTCTTCATGGGCCTGCTGTGCAACGGCCACGTCCTCCTCGAGGGCGCCCCCGGCCTCGCCAAGACCCTGACGGTGAGCACCCTCTCGCGCTGCCTCCGCCTCGACTTCAAGCGCGTCCAGTTCACGCCGGACCTCCTGCCCTCGGACGTCCTCGGCACGGTGATCTACAACCACCAGACCGGCGAGTTCACCAACAAGAAGGGGCCGATCTTCACCAACCTGCTGCTCGCCGACGAGATCAACCGGGCGCCGGCGAAGGTCCAGAGCGCGCTCCTCGAGGCGATGGCCGAGCGCCAGATCACGATCGGCGACACGACCTACCGCCTGCCCGCGCCCTTCCTCGTCCTGGCGACGCAGAACCCGATCGAGCAGGAGGGGACCTACGCGCTCCCCGAGGCCCAGCTCGACCGCTTCATGTTCAAGATCAAGGTCGACTACCCGAACGCCGAGGACGAGCTGACGATCATGGAGCGGATCGCCGGCGCCGCCCACGACGCCAAGGTCGAGCTCGCGCCGGTGATCGGCCCCGAGGAGCTCGAGTCGGTGCGCGGCGTCATCGACCGGATGATCGTCGAGAAATCGGTGCGCAAGTACATCGTCGACGTGATCACCGCGACGCGGACCCCGGAGGCCGTCGGCCTCGAGGCGCTGCGCCCCTTCATCGACTTCGGCGCGTCGCCGCGCGCGTCGATCGCGATGTTCCAGGCGGCGCGGGCCCACGCCTTCCTCCGCCACCGCGGCTACGTCAGCCCCGAGGACGTCAAGGCGATCGCCCCCGACGTCCTCCGCCACCGGATCATCCTCAGCTACGAGGCCGAGGCCGAGGGCAAGACCGTCGAGGGGATCGTCCGCGCGATCCTCGAGCACGTCCAGGTCCCGTAGGCGCAGGACAGGAGCCGGAGGAGCGCCGAGCGAATGGCACGCGAGCTGGCGAGAACGAGGGGAGACGAGGCCGCGAGCGCCGAGGCGCGCGAGCGGACCATGGAGCTCCTGCGCGAGATCCGGCGCATCGAGATCCAGACCTCGCGCCTGGTCAACCAGCACCTCGCCGGCTCGTACCAGTCGGTCTTCAAGGGCCAGGGCGTCGCCTTCTCCGAGGTCCGCGCCTACACCCCCGGCGACGACGTCCGGACGATCGACTGGAACGTGACCGCGCGGACAGGTGAGCCGCACGTCAAGCTCTTCACCGAGGAGCGCGAGGTCACGGTGATGCTCGTCGTCGACATGTCGGCGAGCCTCGACCTCGGCTCGCGCGACTACGACAAGCGCCAGCTCGTCGCCCGCCTCGCCGCGACCTTCGCCTTCTCGGCGATCCGCAACAACGACCGTGTCGGGCTCATCGGCTTCACGGATCGCGTCGAGGTCTTCGTGCCGCCGCGGAGCGGGCGCAAGCACGTCCTCTCGGTGGTCCAGCGGGTGCTCACCCACGAGCCCGAGCACCGCGGGACGCGGGCGGCGGCCGGGCTCGAGTACCTCGCCCGCCTGCACAAGGGGCACGCGGTGGCGGTGCTGATCTCGGACTTCGTCGACGCGCTGCCGGAGGAGAGGGCGCTCGCCGACGACGCGGCGGCGTTCGAGCGCGCCCTCAAGCTCGCGCGCCGGCGCCATGACCTGGTGGCGATCCGCGTCGAGGATCCGCTGGAGCTCGAGCTCCCGGCGCTGGGGATCGTCGCCCTCGAGGACCTCGAGCTCCTCGGCCTCGGCGGCGACGCCTTCATCGACCTCAGCCGCGGCCGCGCCGAGCGCTACCGCCGGGAGGTCGGCGAGGAGCGCCTCCGCCTCGAGCGCCTGATGAACAAGCTCCGCCTCGAGATCCTCACGGTCCGCTGCGGCGACAACTGGCAGCGGCCGCTGGTCTCCTTCTTCGCCCGCCGAGCCCGGAGGATGCGGCGATGAGCGCGAACGCGACGATGATGATGAGGCGCCGGCGCGGCGCCGCGAGCGTGGTCCTGGCGACGGCGGCGCTGCTCGTCGCCCTGCCGGCGCTGGGCCAGCCCGCGGGGGGCGGCGACATCCCGCTCTTCCAGCCGGCGCCCGCGGCCAAGCCGAAGCCGAAGCCCGCGGCCAAGCCAAAGCCGAAGGCGAACCCAGCGCAGGACGAGCCGAAGGCGGAGGCGCCTTCGGTCGAGCCCGTCGCGGCGGAGCCTGAGCCTGCGGCGGCGCTCGAGCCCGACGCGCCCGCCGAGGCCCGCGACGCCGGCGAGGGAGCGGACGAGAACTCCGGGCCCGTCGTCCCGATCGTCCAGCCCGAGGAGCCGCCGCCGGTCGCGGTCGACCCGGACGGCGACGGTGAGCCGGTGAACGTGGCGCCTGTCCCAGGGGCCACGCCGTCGCCGGCGGGCGCCGCGGCGGCGCAGGCGAGCCAGGCCGACGACGCGACGAACGACGGTCCGGTCACGGTCACGACCAAGATCAAGCCTGACCCGTCCTTCGTCGGCGACCTCCTCACCCTCGAGGTCACCGCCGCCTACCCGACGGGCTACCGCGTCAACCTGCCGACGGGCGTCGACTTCGCGCCGCTCCACCTCGTGGCGATCGAGGAGGGCGAGCCCGAGGCGAGCGGCGAGGGCTACTTCCGCAAGGTCTTCACGATCACCCTCCAGCACTTCGAGACCGGCGACGCCAAGGTCCCGGGGTTCCCGCTGACCTACGTCGGCCAGGGCGGCGAGGTCGAGACCGTCCGCGTCGCCCCGCGGGCCTTCACCGTCGACTCGCTCCTCGCCAACGAGGCCGAGCCCGAGCGCAAGGGCGAGGACCCGCCGGTCTCCCTCGAGTACCCGAACAGGACGGCGGAGCTGGTCATCTACTCGGCGCTGATCGCCATGATCGCCGGCTTCCTCCTGGCGCTGCTGTGGCGGCGCTTCGCCAGCAAGCCCAAGGTCGTTCTCGGGCCGCCGCCGGTGCCGGCGCACGAGCGCGCCCTGACGGCGCTGGCTGAGCTCGAGGGCTCGGATCTCCTCGAGACCGGCCTCGTCCAGGACTACTACCTGGAGCTGACGGAGATCGCCAAGGGCTACCTCGAGGGCCGCTTCGGCGTCGACGCCCTCGACCGCACTACTGAGGAGATCCGCCGCGATCTCATCCGCAACCGCGAGCGCATCAAGCCCCTCGAGCCCAAGGACGTCCTGCGCTTCCTCGAGGGCTGCGACCTCGTCAAATTCGCGCGCTTCGACCCCGAGCTCGACGAGGCCCGCGCGGCGCTCGGCGAGGTCCGGACGATGGTCGAGGAGACCAGGCCCGCCGAGAGGGCCGCGGCCTCGATGCCTGAAAAGACAGGTGAAAGTAGCGACGGGGCGGAGCCCGGCGAGGCGCCGGCGGAGAAGGCCGCCGCTGGGGAGACCCCGGAGAGCGAAGCGCCCGCCGCGGACGACGCGGCGCAGACGGACGCAGAGAAGGACGAGAGGGACGCGACGAAGGAGGGCAACGCATGAGCCGCCTCCGCCTCTTCCTGAAGATCCTCGGCTTCGCCCTCCTCGCGCTCGCCGTCACCGCGGCCGCCCTGGGCGTCGAGTTCGGCGAGGACCTCCGGCACATCAGCCTCGCCCAGCCGCTTTGGCTCCTCACCGCCCTCGCGCCGCTCGCCGCGGTCGCATTCCGGCTCTGGCGGGCGCCCAGGCCGGCGACGCTGCGCTTCTCAAGGGCGCGGACGGCCGCGCGCATGCGGCCCGGCCTCGCCGCGCGGATCGTCGACCTCCCGGACGGCCTGCGCCTCGCCGCGGCGCTCCTCCTCGCCGTCGCCCTCGCGCGGCCGCAGTCGACCCGCCTCGCCGACCACGTCGAGCACGAGGGCATCGACATCGCCATCGCCCTCGACCTCTCCGACTCGATGGAGAGCCAGGATCTCTTCCCCAACCGCCTCGAGGCGGCCAAGCAGGTCATCGACGAGTTCATCGCCCAGCGCCCGCACGACCGCGTGTCGATGGTCGCCTTCGGCGCGACCGCGTCGACCATCGCGCCCCTGACCCTCGACCACGACGTCGTCCGCATGCTCGTCCGCAAGCTCCAGCTCGGCGGCCTCGACGGCACGCGGACGGCGATCGGCGCCGGGATCGGCGTCAGCCTCAACCGCCTCGCGGAGTCCGAGGCGAAGAGCAAGGTGCTCGTCCTCCTCACCGACGGGGTCCACAACGCCGAGGGCATCGACCCGGACTCCGCGGCCCAGGAGGCCGCCGACCGCGGGGTCGCGATCTACACGGTGCTGATCGGCCGCCACCAGGGGCAGAACATCGACCCGGGGCGCCTCGAGCGGATCGCCAGCGCCACCGGCGGCTACGCCTACACCGCCGAGGACCGCGAGGCGCTGACGACCTCCTTCCAGGACCTCCTCAACAAGCTCGAGCGCTCGACGATCGCCGGCGAGCCGGTCCGCGCCGAGCTCTTCTCCTGGCTGCTCTGGCCGGCGCTCCTCCTCCTCTTCGCCGACGTTCTCCTGCGGACGACTCGCCTGCGGAGGTTCCCGTGATCGCCGCGATGGATCTGAAACGCGAGCTCGTCCTGGCGCTGGCGGACCTCGGCGGCTTCGGCCTGCCCGAGGCCGCGGACGCCGCGGCCCCGACCGGCGAGAACGCCCGCGCGGCGATCGGCGGCCTCGACGACCTGGTCTTCGCCCGCGCCGACCTGTGGTGGGTGCTCCTCCTCGCGCCCCTCGCCGCCTTCGCCTTCGTCTGGGCGGCGCGGCGCCGGCGGCAGGGGCTGCGCTCCCTCGGCAACCCCAAGCTGGTCGAGCGCCTCGTCGCCAGCGTCCACCCGGGCAACCGCCTGATCGCGGCGATCGCCGCGACCGCGGCGCTGGTCTGCCTCGGCTTCGGCCTGATGCGCGTGCAGTACGGCGGCACCGCGAAGATCATCCCGGCCGCCGGCCTCGACATCATCGTCGCCGTCGACTACTCGAAGTCGATGCTCGCGCGCGACGTCTACCCGTCACGCAGCGAGCGCCTGGAGGCCGAGCTGCGCCGCTTCCTCGACCGCGCCGACGCCCGCGGCGATCGGGTCGGCGTCGTCGTCTTCGCCGGTGCCGCCCGCGGCCTGCCGCTGACCCGCGACATGCGGCTCCTCAAGCTCTACCTCGAGAAGGCCGACCCGCTGACCGAGAACCCCGGCGGCACGGCGATCGGCAAGGCGCTGCGCCTGGCGATCAACTACATGGTCGACGCCCGCCGCGGCGACGCCCGGGCGAGCGGCGCCGAGGTGCAGGGCGAGGCGCCGCCGGCCGAGGCCGACCAGGTGATCATCGTCCTCACCGACGGCGAAGACACGAGCTCGAAGCCCGTCGAGATGGCCGAGGAGGCCGCCCGCCTCGGGATCCGGATCTTCACCGTCGGCATCGGCTCGAAGTCCGGCGAGCCGATCCAGCGCTTCAACGACAAGGGCGAGCCCGACGGCTACCAGACCGACGACGACGGCAACTACCTGATGACCCGGGTCGACGAGGAGCTGCTCAAGCAGCTCGCCGAGAGCACCCAGGGCCACTACGTCCACGTCTCCCCCGACCGCTTCGGCCTCGACGACGTCGAGGCGTGGATGACCGACCTCAGCCGCGCCCAGCGCGAGGACACCGTCGAGATCCACCGCGACGAGGGCTTCCTCTTCCTCGTCGTCCCGGCGCTCGGCCTCCTGGTGATCAGCCTCGCCCTCGGCGACCGAAGGAGGGTGCGCGCGTGATCGTCTCTTCGCTGTCATCCCTCTCGAGCAAGCTCGTTCTCGGGCTCGTCGCCGCCGGGTGGTTGGCGACCGCGCTGGCGAGCAAGAACGGCGACATCGAGGCCGGGATCGCCGCCTACGACGCGGGCGACTACGACGCGGCCCTCGAGGCCTACGCCGCCGCCGAGGAGACGCTCGGCGAGCGCGCCGAGATCGCCTACGACCGCGGCCTGGCGCTCCTCGCCAAGGACGACCGCGAGGCCGCGCGCAAGGCCTTCGAGCGCGGCACCGAGTCCGACAACCCGCAGGTCCGCGCGAGCTCGGAGTACGAGCTCGGCAACCTCGACTTCGATGCGGAGCTGTGGGAGGCGGCGATCGAGCGCTACATCGCCTGCCTGAAGATCGACCCGGAGCACGCCTCGGCGAAGTGGAACCTCGAGCTCGCCCGCCTGAAGAAGAAGCAGCAGGAGGAGGAGCAAGAGAAGCAGGAGAACGAGGACCAGGAGAACCAGGACCAAGACAAGCAGGATGAGGACCAGGAGAACCAGGACCAGGAGAACCAGGACCAAGAGGACCAGGAGAACCAGGACCAGGAGAACCAGGACAAGCAAGACGAGGGCGAGGACGAGAAGGAGCAGGAGCAGGAGCAGGACCAGCAGGGCGAGGACGAGCAGGAGGAGGAGAAGGAGCAGAACCAGCAGGGCGATCAAGAGCCGGAGAAGGACGAGCAGAAGGGCGAGCAGCAGCCGCAGCAGCAGCCGGTCGAGCGCGCCGACCTCGACAAGGCCCTCGAGGAGCTCGACGCCCAGGACGACTTCTTCTCCGGGCGCCCGCTCGGTCGCCAGCAGCCGGTGGCCAAGGACTGGTAGGCCGATGACCGCGCCCGCTCAGCACTGCCGCCGCCGCTTCGTGTCGGGCCTCGCCGGGGCCTCGGCCTTCGCCCTCGTCTACGCCGCCAGCGGCCGCGCGCGGGCCGACGGCGTCGTCTCGCTGCAGGCGCAGCTGCGGACCAACACTGTGGCGGTCGGCGACGCGGTCGACCTGATCGTCGAGGTCTCCCGCGAGGGCGGCGGCGACGACGTCCCGAGCCCGCTCCTCCCCGACCTCCTCGCCCAGGGCTTCGCCGTCGAGGGGCCGTCGACGAGCTTTCGCACCCAGACCTCGTGGGTCAACGGCCGCTCGTCGTCGAGCGTCCGCGTCACCTACGTCTACTACCTGATCCCGAGCAAGCCCGGGCGCTTCGAGCTGCCGATCACCGTCAAGGACGGCGGGCGGACGATCCGCGCGCCGCGGGTGCCTGTCCTCGAGGTCACGGGCGAGGCGGCGCCGACGACCCCGACGACGCCCGAGGCCAACGCCAAGCCGACCGAGGCCCGCGGCGACGTCTTCCTCTGGGCGACGATCGACAAGCCGACCCTCTACGTCGGCGAGCAGCTCACCTACGAGCTCGAGGTCTACGAGCGCCTGCGCTTTTCGAACATCCACCTGCGCGAGCTCCCCGGCTTCACCGACTTCTGGAGCGAGGAGCTCCCCGAGGGGCGGACGCGCAACGAGGTCGTCGCCGGCGTCGGCTACCGCGTCCACCCGGGCCTGCGCCGCGCGCTCTTCCCTCAACGCGCGGGGACGCTGACGATCACCCCGGCCCAGGTCGGCGTCGGCCTGCGCCGGCGGATCAGCGGCCAGCCGCTCGAGGTCGAGGTCCTGCCGCTGCCCGGCGAGGGCCAGCCCGCGGGGTTCTCGGCGAACAACGTCGGCGAGTTCCGGATCGCCGCCAAGGTCGACCGCAGCGAGGTGAAGGTCGGCGAGCCCTTCACCCTCACGGTGACGATCAAGGGCACCGGCAACGTCCGCGTGATCGACCCCGGCGACTGGCCGGCGCTCGAGGGCATGCGCCGCTACGACCCCAAGGTCGACCTCCAGGCGTACCGCGGCGACGTCGTCGGCGGCACCCGGACCTACGACTTCCTGGTGATCCCCGAGCGCGCCGGCGAGCTGACGATCCCAGCGCACAGCTTCAGCTACTTCGACCCCGAGACCGTCAGCTACGAGACGGCCGCGACCGCGCCGATCACCATCAAGGTCGCCGACGACGGCGGCGTCGTCCCGGCCGCGGAGCCCGAGCCGAAGCCGACGACCCCGGCGCCGAGCGGCGACGACGACGACCTCCTCCTCGCGCCGATCGTCGACCTCGAGGCGCTGCCGAGGGCGAGCGGCGAGGCGAGCTGGCTGACGCCGACGCGGTGGTTCTGGGGGATGGTCGCGGCGCCGGCGGCCGGCGCCCTGATCGGCCTCGGGG
>JAGQIT010000382.1 GCA_020431135.1 Myxococcales bacterium
ACTTCGTGCCGCCGGCCTCGATGCCGGCGAGGAGGCTTGGCGTCGCGCCCATCGCTGCGGGGAGGGTAGCAGCGCCGCGGCGCGTGGCGGTGCGCGGTGAGCAGCGCCCGGCGCCCGGCGACCGCAGACCCGTGGCAAGTCCGCCTCCGCCGGCTATTATCCGCCGCGCGATGACCGACGATCGCAAGCTGCCGACGGGGCGCCTGGGCCGGTGGATGCGGATGGCGGGCGCCGGAGCGCGCGCGGGCGCCAGCGTCCTCCTCGGCCGCGACGACGACGCGGCGGCCCTGCGCGCGGCGGAGATGCTCGGCACCCTGCGCGGCCTCGCGGCGAAGATCGGGCAGATGGCCTCCTACGTCGACGGCCTCCTCCCCGAGGAGCAGCGCGACCGCTACGAGCGCGCGCTCGGCAGCCTCCAGGACAGGGCCCCCGCGTCGCCGCCGGCCGCCGTCCGGCGGATGATCGAGGAGGAGCTCGGCGGGCCCCTCGACCAGCTCTTCGCCGAGTTCGACGAGCGCCCCTTCGCCTCGGCGTCGATCGGCCAGGTCCACCGCGCTCGCTTCGGCGACGGCCGCGAGGTCGCCGTGAAGGTCCAGCACCCGGGGATCGCCAAGGCGCTCGAGAGCGACCTCGCGGGCGCCGGTGTTCTCGAGGCGGCGCTCGGCCTCCTGGGGATGCGCGCCCTCGGCTCGGGGCGGATGCTCGACGAGGTCCGCCAGCGCTTCCGCGAGGAGCTCGACTACGGCCTCGAGGCGGCGCGCCAGCGGGCTTTCTCGGAGATCCACGCCGGCGACGCGAAGATCCGGATCCCGGCGGTGATCGACGAGCGATCGAGCCGCCGCGTCCTCACCTCGGAGTTCGTCCGCGGGTCGAGCCTCGCCGAGGCGGCGGCGGCGGACGAGGCCGCGCGCAAGGCCTGGTGCGAGACCCTGTGGCGCTTCGTCTACAAGGGGACGATCGTCGGCGGGGTCTTCAACGCCGATCCGCACCCGGGCAACTACTTCTTCGGCGACGACGGCGAGGTCACCTTCCTCGACTTCGGCTGCGTGCAGAAGGCCGAGCCCGGCCGCCAGGACCGCGCCCGCGAGCTCCACCGAGCGGCCGCGGCCGGCGACGACGCGGCCTTCTACGCCAACGCCCAGAAGATGCTCGGGACCCGCGGCGGCGCCTACGAGGATGGGGTCATCGCCTACCTCCACCAGGCCTTCGAGCCCCAGCGCGCGTCGCCCTTCCGGATCACCCGCGACTACGTCGCCGACCTCGTCGGCACGATGAAGGGGCTGGTCCTCGAGGCGCGCAAGGATCGCGACGGCTCGGTCGTCTCCCTGCCGCCCGGCGTGTTCTTCATGAACCGCCTGCAGTTCGGCTTCTACTCGGTGCTCGCGCGCCTCGACGCCGAGGTCGACTACGCCGCGGTCGAGCGCGAGTTCCTCGACCTGCCGAGCCTGCCGCCGCCGCCCTGAGGGGCCCGCGCAAAGGCAGCGGTGGCGAGGCGCCGGCGATCCGGCCAAGATAGGGGGCGCGCCCGCGGGGCGCAGGAGACACGATGGACGACCACAAGGGCGAGCATCTCGACGAGCAGCAGCAGCGCCGCCGCGAGGAGGCCGAGCACCGCTGCATCGTCACCAACAAACCCGGCGACCACGACCCCGAGGGGGCGCCGCCGGCCGACACCCCCGACGCGACCGAGGAGCAGGAAGAGGACGCGCAGAAGACGTGAGGTGAGCCCGCGGCGGGGGCCTCCGCGCGAGCGCGCGCCGGCTATCCCCGGCTCCCATGAGCTCGCCGCTCCGCGTAGTTCTCGCGTCGGGCTCCTCCGCGACGCTGCAGAGGCCGCGCGCTGAGCACGGGCGGCGCGGCGTTGTACCGTGGCGAGCGTGAAGGTCATCACCTGGAACGTCAATCAGGTCATGTCGTTCGAGCGAGCGGAGCGCGTGGCTACCTGGCTCGTCGACCAGGACGCAGCGGTGATCCTCCTCCAGGAGGTCGTGTGTGGGCGCGATGAGGTTCTAGAGTCGCGCCTCGGGGACACCCACGACTGGTTCTATGCGCGTGTCCGCGGCGACCGCAGCCTCTACGGCTCGGCGATCGCCGTCGCCAAGCGCTTCGGAGCGCGGCGGGTCGAGCCGCTAGCGAGGAGCGAGGCGCAGGAGGAGAGGAGGAGCGCTCCGGAGATGGTGATCGGCGTCGAGGCGCCGGCGCTCGGCGTGGTGATCAGCGCCCACTTCCCCAACGGGAGCGGTTGGGGCTGGGGGAAGATCAATGTCTGGAGGGAGCTCCAGGCGTGGATCGACGGGCGTACGGGGCCGATGATCCTCGGGGGCGACTTCAACGCTCCGGGGCTTGAGGTCGACGGCAAGGCGTACTGCTTTGGTACGCAGCTCCAGATCGGCGGGCACTTTCGGGATCTCTCGCCGTCGACCGCCCGGATGTTCCTCGATTCGGGGGAGCTGGCGCCGGTGACCCGGCTCTGGGAGCGCTGGAAAGATAGCGAGGGGCGGGAGGGATCGGGCGCCGAGTGGGAGGAGGTCGAGTCATGGATCTTCAACCGCTCCGCGGAGCACGGCCTCGTCGACGCGGTGATGTCCGCTCCGGATGTTGGGGACGTGGCGTCGCTATACAGTCACTACGTCCGCGGCATCAAGACACGCTATGATCATATATTCGCTCGCGGGTGGCGCTCGACGAGCGCGAGCTATTTTCCGAAGACCCTGAGGCGAGGGGACCCAGATGGCCCAGCCTCCGATCACGCGGCGCTCGTGGTAGAGTTCGAGGGGCCGACGTCGCAGGCGGTGCTCACGCAGCCAAGCATCACCGAACCGCCTCCAATTCGCGGCGAGTGAAGCGGCGCCTCGCCGAGCTCCCCCTCCGCGGTCCACTGCGTCGTGATCGACGAATGACGCTTTGCTTGCACCGCAGGCGGGAGCTGTCCGCGATCCTTGCGCGCGACAGCCGATCGACCTCGGAGGCTGAGCACGTCCACGAGTCACACGCGACGGCGGCGTCGTCGGCCTCCATGACTTCGTCGGCGAGTGGCAGGAGGTCTGCACGCTCGCGGAGCGCGATGGAAGGGACTACGGCTTTGGTCCGTCGCTCCACGCCGGGCGCATGCTGGTTGGGAGCACGTACCAAGGAGAGGACGGCCCACGTCCATGTCTACCGCCGCACCGACGCGCCACCGGGCGAGTCGGGCGACGGCGAGGGCGGCGACGGGACCGGATCTGGGCTGTGGCTGCACCGCCAGGGGGGCTGTTGGGGGCTCCGCGCTCGCTCTCTTCGCGCTCGTTCTCGCGGCGCGCAGGCGCAGCCGCGACGGGTGAGCGCTCGGGTGCGCGCTCGGGTGCGCGCCGCTCCCTTCGGCCTGTAGTCGGGGCGGGCTGCGCCGTATCCTCGTTGTGGCGCGGTCGAGCCACGGGGCGCGCCTGCGCGTGATGGAGGGGCAGGGAAGAGAGGCCGCGCCGATCGAGTCGATGCCGACGGTCGACGCCGGAGATGCGCGGCCGCTGGCGACGCCTGGCGCCGGCGACTCGGTCGTGCTGCCGCGGGGGGCGGCCATCGATCGCTATGTCGTCCTCGATCGCCTCGGCGCCGGCGGGATGGGCGTCGTCTACGTCGCCTACGATCCGGAGCTCGACCGCCGGGTCGCGCTCAAGCTGCTGCGCGCGCCGAAGGGGCGCGACGAGGAGCGGGCGCGGCTCCTGCGTGAGGCCCAGGCGATGGCGCGACTCCAGCACCCGAACGTCGTCGCGGTCCACGACGTCGGCGTCCTCGACGGGCGCGTGTGGACGGCGATGGAGCTGGTCGAGGGGGTGACGCTGAGCCGCTGGCTGGCGGCGGAGCCCCGCGCTTGGCGGGCGGCGCTCGAGGTGATGAGCGCGGTCGCCTGCGGGCTCGCGGCGGCCCACCGCGCCGGGCTCGTCCACCGCGACGTCAAGCCAGACAACGTGATGATCGGCGACGACGGCCGGGTCCGCGTCGTCGACTTCGGCCTCGCGCGCGAGGAGGGCGACGTGGCGGGGCGACGCGGCCGCGAGCGTCCGGCGAGCGACGTCGCCAGCCTGTCCTCGGGGGAGCTCCGGCGCAGCCTGCTCAGCAGCGAGCTCACGCGCGAGGGGGCGCTGATCGGGACCCCCGCGTACATGGCCCCCGAGCAGTTCGTCGGCGGCACCGGCGACGCCCGCAGCGATCAGTACAGCTGGTGCGTCACGACCTGGGAGGCGCTCTTCGGCGCCCGCCCCTTCGTCGGCGAGACGCTCGGCGAGCTGATCTTGGCGGCGTCGGCGGGGCGGCTGCGGCGGCCCGAGCAGGGCCGGGCGCCCGCGTGGCTCGTCCGCGTCCTCGAGCGCGGCCTCCGGCCCGATCCCGCGGAGCGCTTCGCGTCGATGGAGGAGCTCCTGCTGGCGCTCGAGCGCGGGCGCGGGCGCGGACGGCGGATCGCGATCGCCGGGGGGATCGTCGCGGTCGTCGTCGCGATCGCGGCGACGGTCGGCGGTCGCCGCCTCGGCGAGGCGACGACGCGCTCCGCCTGCGTCGCCGAGGGGCGGGTGATCGACGGGACCTGGGGCGCGTCGGCGAAGGACGACGTCGAGCGCGCCTTCACCGCGACCGGACGCGAGTACGCGGGGCCGACCGCGAGCGCCGCCTCCGGGTACCTCGACGCCTACGCCGACGCGTGGGGCGAGGCCGCGACCGCGACGTGTCTGGAGGATGAACTCGAGGGCAGCCTAGACGGGGGGGAGGCCGCGGCTGTCCGCGCCTGCCTCGAGGAGCGGCGACTCGGCCTCGAGGCGCTGGTCCGGCGCTTCGCGGAGGCCGACGACGACACCCTCGAGCGGGCGGTGACGGCGGCCGCGAGCCTGCCGTCGATCGACCCCTGCCGCGATCCGGCCTTCGCCGCGCGGCGCTACGCGGCGGCCGGCGACGAGGCGCGCGTCGGGGCGCTGCGCGAGGCGCTCGCCGAGGCCCAGAGCTTGGCGCGGGCCGGCAAGCTCGAGCGGGCGGCGGAGCGCTTCGACGCCCTCCTCCCGGAGCTCGGGGGCGCCGGCGTCGATGAGCTCGTCATCCGCGGCAACCTCGACGCCGGCGCGGTGAGCTTCAACCGCGGCGCCAACGAGGAGGCCGAGGTGAGGTTCGGCGCGGCGGTCGAGCGCGCCCTCGAGGTCGGCGCCGACGAGCTCGCGGCCCGCGGGATCATCAGCCTCGTCGAGACCCACCGGGCGCTCGGTCGCTACGACGAGGCCTCGCGCTGGGCGGCGCTCGGCCGGGCGCTCCTCCGGCGCGCCGGCGAGGCGGACGGGCTCCTCGCCGCCGATCTCGACCTCACGGTCGGCGACCTCCAGGTGCTCCGCGGCGAGCTCGACGAGGGCCGGGCGCTGGTCGAGCGCGCCCTGGCGACCCGCCGGCGGATCCTCGGCGACGACCACCCGGAGATCGCGACCTCGCTCAACGCCCTCGGCATCGCCCTCGAGGAGGGCGGCGACTACAGGGCCGCGGCGGCGACCTACGCCGAGGCGCGGGCGGCCGCGAGCCGCTCCCTCGGCGAGGGGCACCCGATGATCGCGAAGATCGAGGAGAACCTCGGCAACATCGACTGGATCCGCGGCGAGCTCGCGGCCGCCCTCGTGCACCACGAGCGGGCGCTGGCGATCCGCGTCCGCGCCTACGGTCCGGCGCACGCGAGCACCGGCCTCTCGCACCTCAACATCGGCAACGCGCACTTCTCGGGCGGCGATCTCGACGCCGCGGAGGCGGCCTACGAGCGGTCGCTGGCGATCAGCGAGGCGGCGCTCGGCGAGCGCAACCCGCGGGTCGCCCACGCGCTCCTCAACCTCGGCGAGGTCAAGCTCCTGCGCGGCGATCCCAAGGCCGCGCGGGCGGTCTTGGAGCGGGCGCTCGCCCTGCGGATCGCCGCCTTCGGCCGCGACCACTCCGACGTCGCCTTCGTCATCAACGCGCTCGCGGGGGTCGACAAGGAGGAGGGGGACCTCGAGGGCGCCGCGGCCCGCTACGCCGAGTCGCTGGCGATCTGGTCGGCGCACTACGACGACGCGCACCCCTACCTCGTCTACGCGCTCGTCGGCCTCGGCGAGGTCGCGAGCGAGCGCGGCGAGCACGCGCAGGCGTTGGTCCAGCTCCGGCGGGCGCTGGCGATCGCGGGTCGCGGCGTCGCCGACGACGCGTCGACGCTGGCGGAGCCGCTGATCGCCCTCGGTCGGGCCGCGCTCGCGGCCGGAGAGCGCGAGGAGGCCGTCGACGCGTTGGAGC
>JAGQIT010000383.1 GCA_020431135.1 Myxococcales bacterium
CTCGAGCGCGCTCGCACAGACGAACTCCTCGGTGCGGCGGCTCGCGCTAGCGAGCAGGCGGACGCCGTGCTCGCCAGCGCGGAGGCGATCGGGTACGGGCCGTTGATCGCCGAGAGCTGGCTCCGCCTCGGCGCCGCGCAGCAGGAGCTCCGCGACGGGGAGGCGGCCTTGGAGGCGATGACAAGGGCGCTCCACGCCGCTCTCAGGAGCCGCCACGCTGGCGTCGCGGCGGAGGCCGCGGCCCGGCAGCTCTTTATCAAGAGCGATCTCCTGCTCCGGCCCGAGGAGGCCCTGATGACCGTCGACCTCGCGCAGGCGCTCGGCGACGCGGCCCCCGACCCCTGGCGCGCGTGGCTCTTGGCGAACAACACGGGGATCGCCCGCTGGGCAGCCGACGATCCCCAAGGCGCGCTTCGCGAGTACGAGCGCGCGCTCGCAGCTCTCGCGGACGACGCCTCCGCGAGCTACGAGCGGTCGATCACCGAGGGCAACGTCGGCCTGGCGCTCGCCCTCAACGGCCAGTGCGTGGCGGCCCTCCCCCGCTTCGAGGCGGCGCTGCGCGACACTACGGCGCTCGTCGGTGACCGTCACCCGAGTACGGCGCGGGCGGCCCTTCAGATCGGCAGCTGCCTAGTCGGGGCGGGTCAGCTCGAGGCGGCGCGCCGCCGACTCGGCGAGGCGATCGCCGCGCTCCCCGACGACTACGACGAGCTCGCCGACTGGATAACGTGGACGATGGCACGGGAGCGCGTCGCTCGGCGCTGGTACGCCGCGGCACGCTCGCAGCTCGACGAGCGGCTCGGGAAGCGACTCGCACGTCACGCCGGTCCGGTCGACGGAGACCACGCCTTCTACGCGCTCGGCGGCGTCGCGGCGGCGGGCGAGGGCGACTTCGAGGCTGGGTGGATCGCGGTGGAGGCCGCGGTCGACAAGATCCCCGCCAGCGACGGGATCGAGCTCTTCATCCTCCTCGGCGACGTGCTCGGCGATCAGGGGGACTACGAGGGCGCGGCCCGGGCCTTCGAACGAGCGGTCGAGCTGGGGGACCGAGCTCACTTGCAGGGCCTCTCGCTCCCTGCGCGCGTCGGCCTCGTCGACGTGAGGCTGGCGCAGGGCGAGCGGGCGGCGGCGACAGAGTCCCTTGAGGCGGCCGAAGAGACCCTCGCCGCGCGCTCCGAGCTCGGCTCGGAGATCGTCGCTGCGCAAGTGCGTCGCGCTCGCGGCGATCTACTCCTCGATGCGGGGTCCGTGGAAGCGGCGTTCCAGGCCCACGTATCGGCCCTCGAGCTCCTCGCGGACACCGACCCGGAGTTCGGGCCGCGGCTCGACGCCGAAGCGAGTGCGCTTCGCTCCCGCGTTGCGGCGAAGGGGCGGAGTGCCGGTGCCGATGCTGCTGCGGAGGCGCTCATCGAGCGCTATGCGGCCGGCGGCCCGGGATTCGCCGTCGACGCGGCCCGGTTGCGCGAGGGGCTAGCGACCTTCGCAGAGCGCGTCGGGGCGACCGATGACGCGCCGCTGCCCTGATCGAGCCTCCGCCGCGAACGCACAAGACAGGGGACCCGATTCATCATCTGGACTGCCACGGTGCACGCAGCGCGCCGGCAGGGGACGCTCCGGCACAAACCCTTGGGAACCTGGCTCGCGGAGCAATGGGGCGCGCGTCTGTCCTTCGGCAGGCGCCGTCGATGCCACTCGAAGTTGCGGAACATGGCCTCGTCTCGCTCTCGGGCTCCGGTGGCGCCCTGCTGACGGGCGAAGTAGCTGGCCAGGTTCTCGGCCATCATGTGCGACAGATCGGCACCCTGAGCTCCATTCCGAGGCCTGAGTTCAGCCGCGGCCAGGCGCGCGCACCGCGTCAGATGACGCTGCTCTGTCTCGTCGAGGGGGTGCTCGTCATCGTAGCGCCAGGACAGGTAGCGCGCGACGGAAGCCTCACATGTACGCCGCTCCACCCCTGTCAGAGCGGAAGCCACCAGGCCCGGGAGTGTCGCGCGCGCATACTCCGACGTCGCGCTCGGCTGATCGTCCAGTCCGCCCACGACCAACGCCCCTCCAATGGTCTGATCGAACAGCCAGCGTCGCCACCCGGCGAGCTCACGGGTGAGCCAGATGCCGCCGATCGCCCGGTCGAGTTGCATAGGCGCGGCCCTGCCATCGTTCACTGCCTCCTGAAAGCCCAGGAACTCATAGAAGGGCCCCTCGAAGAGGAGCACGTCGAAGCCACACTGCGCCACCAGCAGCTCCACGATACGCGCCTTGGCCTGGAAGCCCCGGCTCTCCCCATGGCTGGGTAATTCGCCCAGCACCACAACCTGTCTATCGCAGATCTCCTCCACGGCTCGGGCCTCGGCCGAGGTCCTGTCGAGCTGACCGGC
>JAGQIT010000384.1 GCA_020431135.1 Myxococcales bacterium
AGAAGTTGTTCGCCGGCATCGCCACGCGCTCGGCGAGCGCGAGCCCGGCGGCCTCGCCGAGGGCGCAGAGGGCCTCGAGATCGCGGACTCCCCAGCGAGGATCACGAGCGCGGAGGCTGGCGTCGAAGGCCGCGTTGCTCGGGGCCGTGTGCGCGCCGTCGATCCGGTAGGGCCCGTAGAGATAGAGGACGCCGTCGGCCTCGAGGTGACGCCCCGCCCCCGCGAAGATCCCGGCGGCGGTCGCCCACGGCGAGATGTGGACGACGTTGATCGCGAGGATCGCCGCCAGCTCTTCGTCCTGTCCTATAGGCCATGTATCACCGGCGGCGTCGAGGTCGATCGCCGCGTCGATGTTGGCCGCGCCGACCTCGGCGGCCCAGGCGTCGATGCTCGCACGCGCCGAGGGATCGGGGTCCGTAGGCCGCCAGCGCAGCGCAGGCAGGCGCGGAGCGAAGGCCGCGGCGTGCTCGCCGGAGCCGGCGCCGATCTCGAGGACCGCGCCCTCCGCCGGCAGGTGTTCGCGGAGAACGGCGAAGATCGGCTCGCGGTTGCGGGCCGCCGCCGGGGCGAAGCGACGTGGATCACGGGCGTCCATCGGCCGACGCTAGCCCGTCCGCCGCGACCGGCTCAAGGCCCGGTCCCCCGGCGCAGACCCGCGGAGCGCCCGCAAATGCCGAAGAACCCGCCGCCGCCGCCCGACCCTCTACCTGTGCCTAGGGCCAGAGTCTCCGCGCCGCGCGATCCTCGCGGCGATCCTCGCTCGATGTCACGCGCGGATGGAGGCGTCCGCCTCGCGGACTCGCCAAAGACGGGATCCACGCCCAGGATCGGTGCTATACAGGAGATTAGCCGCGCTCTTCGTCTCTTATCACTCCCCTTTTCAGGCGACGAGGGCGGCCAATCGAGGAGCTTCCTTGATGTCCCTTACCTACCTTATTCGCCCTAAAACGGCGTTGCTCAGCGCAGCGCTCGTCCTCGGCGGCTGCTCGAGCTCAGCCGTCGACGAGAGCTCCAACACCGACGCCCAGACCTCCGACGACACCAACGACGGCAGCACCACCGGCGACGCCTCGTCCTCGTCGACGACCGCCAATTCCGGCGGCGGCAGCGGCACGACCACCGGCCCCGAGAGCACCACCGGCGACGCCTCGAGCACCGGCGGCGACGACACCGACACCGACGACGGCTCGGCCGGCGACGCGCTCCCCGGCTACGGCGACGACGGCGACGGCTGCGATCCCGAGAGCATCAGCGCCATCGGCCTCGAGCTCCCGGACAGCAACGCGATGGTCTCACCCGTGCAGGCGCGGATGGCCGTTCTCGACGGCTGGGGGATCTTCGGCGATCTCTTCATTCGGCCGTGGGAGTTCCTCGCCTACTACCCCTTCGACTACGCGCCGGCGCCCCCCGGCGAGCTCGCCCTGCGCGCGGAGCTCTACGTCGCCAAGGATCAGCCCGAGGGCTCCTACGAGCTCCAGGTCGGCGTCACCGGCCCGTGGCTGAGCGACGAGGCCCGACCGCCCCTCGACCTCACCCTCGTCCTCGACGTCTCCGGATCGATGAAGGGGGTCCCGGTCACGATCCTCAAGGAGGCCTGCAAGGCGCTCCTCACCCGCCTCCGCGCCGGCGACGGCGTGTCGATCGTCACCTGGGACAGCGACGACCCGGTGCTCCTCGCCCACCACCAGGTCTCGGGCCCCAGCGACCCGGACCTCAAGGCGCTCATCGACGGCCTCGAGGCGACCGGCGGCAGCGACCTCTTCGCCGGCCTCTCCGCCGGCTACGAGCTCGCCGCCGAGACGAAGGATCCCGAGCGCGTGTCGCGGGTGATCCTGATGAGCGACGGGGGCGCGGCCGCCGACGCCAAGGCGCTCGAGCTCATCGACAGCCACGCCAGCGACAAGGGCGCGCAGGAGGGCATCTACCTCGTCGGCGTCGGCGTCGGCACCTACGGCGGCTACCAGCCGGCGCTGATGGACTCGGTCGCCGCCGTCGGCCGCGGCTCGACGCTCTTCATCGGCTCGGCGGACGAGGCCAACAAGACCCTCGCCGATCGCTTCCTCAGCGTGATGCTGGTCGCCGCCCGCGACGTCGAGGTCGAGGTCGTCCTCCCGCCGGGCTTCTCGCGCCGCCTGCCGGAGGAGCTGATCTACGGCGACGCGCCGACCAGCGACCTCCGCCAGCCGATGCGCCAGAACGAGGCGCTCGTCTACTACGAGCGCCTCGCCTCGTGCGCGCCGGAGCAGATCGACGACAGCAGCCCCCTCGAGGTCCGCGTCACCTACCGCGACGCCGCGACCTTCGAGCCCGGCGAGGTCGTCCTCCAGACGACCTTCGGCGAGCTCCTCAGCAAGGGCGTCAAGCAGCTCCACAAGGGCGCCGCGGTCGTCCGCTACAGCGAGGCGCTGCGCCTGTGGAACGAGGCGCCGAGCGACCCCGAGGCCTACCTCAGCGCGGCCCAGGCCGCCCTCGGCCGCGTCGCCCTCGCGCAGGCGAAGATCCCCGACGATCCGGGCCTCGCGGAGATCGAGTCGGTCCTCAACGCGCTCCTCAAGGGCATGCAGTAGCGCGCCCCCGCGCAGGGCGTGACCAAAACGGCGTCAGGTCGGCGCGCCGCCGCGCGCGCCTCCCGCACGGGTCCATCTATGATGACCCGATGTCCTACGTCGACCTCCCCGACCTCCCCGGTGTCTTCCCCGCTGACTCGGTCTTCGCGGGCCCCTACGCCAACAGCACGGCGCTCCCCCTCGGGAGCTGGCGCGCGATGGCCAACGGCCGCGTCTACACCCTCGAGATCACCGCTCAAGACGGCGCCGACGTCACGGCGACCCTGAGCAGCGGGACGATCCGCGACGCCCGCTGGGACCCCGAGACCCTGCGCTTCTCCTTCATCCGCGTGATCCCCAACGTCATCGAGCAGGAGTTCTCGGCCTACCTCTTCCACTTCGACGCGACCGACCCGCTGTGGCGCATGGCCGGGACCTTCCAGACCGTGAAGAACCTGAGCCCGCACAACGTGCCGATGATCCCAGGCGGCTGGTACGCGACCCTGCACCGCTAGGATCCCGTCCGCGTCCTCGACGTGCGCCGTCGGCGGGCCCTCTTGGTTTCGTCGGAGGTCCACGCGAGACGCAAGACGACGGCGCCGCTCACCGCCGGCGGAGGGACCTGTCGATCGCCGCCACGCGGGCCGCGATGAGCGGCTCGCCGGTGCGCTCGCCGGTCAGGGTCCCGCGGATCGTCCCGAGCGCCGAGGTCGAGGCGCAGGCGAGAACAGGCGCGAGCGCGACGACCAGCCCCCAGCCGCAGCGCCGCCGACGTCGGCGCGGATCTTGTGAACGAAGGGACATGTCCCCCCAGGCGCGGGACGAGAGCAGCTCAGCCGACGACCGGCAGCAGGCGCTCTTGATAGAGCTCGCTGAGCATGTACTGCATCGTCTGCTCGACCTGGAGGTAGAGCTCGTCAGCGAGCTCGTCCGGGGCGTCCATCGACTCCCAGGCGGCGGGCTCGATCGGGTGGCCGATCTGGACGGTGATCTTGGCCGGCAGCGGCAGGTAGGGGAGCGCGGCCATCGGCCCGAAGAGCAGGCCCCAGGGGAGCGCGAAGATCAGCGGCAGCGAGTGGACGCGGGCGAGGCGGTCGGCGCCGATCGCCTTGGCCAGGCGCCGCCCCTGCGAGAGCACCACGAGGGTCTCGTGGCCGCCGGCGCTGACGACCGGGATGATCGGCGCGCCGTGCTGGAGGGCGAGGCGAGCGAAGCCGCGGCGGCCGCCGAGGACGACCCGCTGGCGCTGCGTGAACGGGCGGAGGTTCTCGATGTCGCCGCCGGGGAAGACGAGGAGCTTGTGGCCGGCCTCGAGCACCTCCCGCGCCGTCTCCCGCCGGGCCGGGACGATGCCGACCGAGGTCAGGATCTCGGCGATCCGCGGCACCCGGAAGAGGATGTCGTGGGCGAGGATGTAGATCGGCCGGTCGTAGCCGACGCGGCGGTAGTAGTGGACGAGGAAGAGGCCGTCGACCGGGTTGAGGCCGCCGTTGTGGTTGCCGACGAAGATCGCCGGACCGCGCGGGATACGCTCGAGGCCGCGGACCTCGAGGCGGTGGTAGCGCGCCAGCGCCGAGAACCCCTTGGCGGCCGCCCGCAGGGTGTCGGGATCGACGGGTGCAAAGGGCAGCGCGGCGCGCGTCGGGGGCTCAGACGCGGCCGCAGGAGGGTCGTAGCGCTGCGCTCTCAGGCCGATATTGAAAGGGTGTCACGCTCATCCGCGAGCGTCGACCGTGCTCCAGAGCACTCCTTGTGACACACCTCACGCGCAAAGGCGACCGTCCGGCGCGCGAGCCCGTCGGCCTGCTCGAGGAAGCCGCAGTGGCCGAAGTCGGGCCACTCCTCGATCTCGGCGTGCTCGGGGAGGTGGTCGGCGAAGAAGGCGAGGTGCGAGCGCGGGAGGATCCGCTCCTCGCGGCCCCAGATCAGCAGCGTCGGCAGGTGGAGGCCGGCGATCTCATCCGCGCGGAGCATGTCCTCGACCGTCAGGCCGTCGAGGAGGCGGCGCAGCTCCGGGTGCGAGAAGCGCTCCTTGATCGCCATAGCGAAGGCGTGGCGGACGACCGGCGTGCTCTTGGCGAACATGCGGTCGACGAACTCGAGGGCGTCGCCGTGGCTGTTGATGTGGAAGGTCTTAAGGAAGCGGCCGAAGGCGGCGTGGGGCATCGGCGCGCCGCCGGGCGAGACGAGGAGGAGGCCGCGCACCTTGTCGGGGCGGGCGAGCGCGTAGCGGACCACGCCGAGGCCGCCCATCGAGTTGCCGACGAGGATCGCCGGGCGATCGATGAGCTGGTCGAGCGCCTCGACGCCGCCGGCGAGCATCGCCTCGCTGCGCAGGCCGCCGCGAGGGATGTCCGAAAGACCATGTCCCGGCATGTCGGGGGCGACGACCCGCTCGGCGAGCGGGAGGAGCTTGCGGAGGTAGCCGCCGTAGGCCCCGGCGTTGGCGCTGAGGCCGTGGAGGAGCACCACCGGCGGCAGCGCCCCGCGGCCCTCGCCGTCGAGCGCGTGGATCCTGCCGACGGAGGTCTCGATCCAGCGCGAGCGGAGCCCCTGCGCGTTGAGGAGGCGCAGGCCGAGGCGTTCGGGGAGTGTCATCGTCGGCTTCATCGCCCTGAAATTGTGGAGCAAGGAGGCGCTCGACCGCAAAGAAACGTCGTGCCCGGGATCACATTTTCTCGCGGTGTGATCCGTTGATCACAGTGCGCGGCGACTGTCGCTATCGCCGGCGATGACGGCAACGCGCCGCCCTGCCGGCGCTCGCCGACGATCCGCGCGGCTCGGCGTGGTTCGGCGTGGTTCGGTGCGAAGCGGTCTGCACGGCCAGGTGACCGAGGCACATCTCGAGCGGACTGTCGACTATTTGCAACACTCGCGCAGACGCCCGTCGCCGCGGACTCCGCAGGCGGAAGCGCGCGGACGCAGCGTCAGCTTGCGAGGTCTTCGCGGGGCGCCTCGAGTCGCCCGCGATGCGCCGCGAATTCAACGTCGACGTCGACGCAGCAGCGCGACGCCGAGGCCGACGAGGGACGCGAGGCCCCAGCCTCCGCCGTCCGACGAGGTCGAGCAGGCGCAGCCGTCGTCGCCCGGGTTCTCACCGGCGGTCGTCGCCTCGCCGGCGGTCGTCTTCTCACCGCCCGTCGTCGGCTCGTCCGTCGTCACACCGCCTGTCGTCGACGCATCACCCGTCGTCGACGCGTCGCCCGTCGTCGACGCGTCCCCGGTCGTCGACGTGTCCCCCGTCGTCGCGCCGCCCGTCGTCTCGCCGCCCGTCGTCTCGCCGCCCGTCGTCGCCACGCCGCTGTCGCCGAAGCAATGCCCGCCCGGATAGAGGTGCTCGTCCGCGAGGTGAAAGTCATCCTCGTCCTCCACATCGTACTCAGGATCGGTGCCCTTCGGCGCGTAGCGGCACGGCGGGCACACCTCGGCGATCTTATCACCTGAATTTAGGGCCAGGTCGAGCCAGCGCGCGCGGAGACAGAGATCCGCCGCCGGGTCGACGGGCGCGAGCCCGTTGCTCTGGATCCCGAGCCACGGCTCGTAGAACGTGAGCCCGACCGCGTCGTCGAGCCCGCGCGGGTAGACCTCGGTCCTCAGCACGTCCTCCGGCGCGTCGGCGCGGACGAGCGAGAGCTCGAGGAAGCCCGCGTGCTCCGGCGCGTAGTCCGTGACCCACCACCACGCGCCGGCGACCGGCTCGCCGCAATCCCAGTGGAGCCCACCGCCGAGGTCGAGCAGGTCGAACGAGAGGTCTTCGACGGCCCACTCCGGCGGCTCGTCGTCGACCTCTCCAGCGATGTAGCTGCGCTCGCAGGTCATCTCGCCGCCGCACTTTTCCGGATCCTTGTTCGGGTAGGTGAGGACCACCGTCTGTCCGGGCGAGGGCTGGGGCGCTACCGTGAGGACGCGGACGCCCGACTCAAAGACGAGGATCTCGGTGATGATGTTGACCGCGACGAGCGACGCGGGCGCGCCGTCGACGGCGACGCTGAGCTCCTCGAGGGCGACCCCCCCGAAGAGGACGATCGGCGCGTTGGCGGGGTGGGTCGCGCCCTCGACCGGGTAGATCCCGTGGACCCCGCCTTCCACCGAGCAAGCAGACGCGATCGCCGGCGCGGCGATCGACGTGGCCGCCAGGGCGATCATGGGCGCGAGGAGGGCGAGGCGGCGGAGAATCAAGTCCATCGCCCGATGCTAGCAGGGCCGCGCCGCCGGATCCCTCGCTACCCCTGGTAGACTCGCGCCCCCGATGCGCGCGCCCCTCCGCTTCGATCGCTGGCACCCCCTCGCCGTCGCCGCAGACAACATGCCGGATCGGCCAGGTGTCTTTCAGCTCCGCCTCGCCGAGGGGCTCGTCGACTACCCGCGGGGGCGCAGCGCGATGGTCGGCTACGGCTCGGCGGCGTCGCTGCGGCGGGCCGTCGCCGCCGTCGCCGCGGCCCGCGACGGCGCGCCGTGGCTGTGCCGCTGCACCCGCGACCCGGTCGACGATCCGCCGGACGCCCTCGCCCGCCTCGTCGCCGACTTCCGCGACCGCTTCGGCGAGGCGCCGCGTCCTCCCCGCGAGAACGACGACGTCGCGGCTGGCTGAGGCGACGACGCGCCCCATCGACGCCCGACCGCGAAGGAGCCAGCGCCGAGGATCTTCGGCGCCCGCCTCGAACCGGGGGCCCGCGACCGCGCACCGCGGCGCATCACCGCGCGCTCGCGTCCGTCGCGTCGCGGTCCACCGCTCGACCGACCGCGCAGACCGCTACGGCGCCGCCGCGCGGACGAGCACGCGGCAGGCCTCGTCGCACAGCTCGTCCAGCGAATAGGGCGACGCCGCCGGATCGCCGGCGCTGAGAACCAGGCTGAGGAGGCCGTGGGCAGAGCTCCAGGCGACCGTCGCCAGGCGGTGCGGGTCAGCGCCGCGGTCGATCTCGCGGCGCGCCTGGGCGCGCGCCAGCTTGGCCTCGAGGGCGTGGGTGACGACCTCCTGCAGCGGGATCATCTCGGACATCCGCACGCTGTCGGCGACGCCGAGCATCGGCGCCCAGAGGTAGAGGATCCGGAAGGCGTCGGGGTCGTCCTGGTAGAGCTCGACCTTGGCGCGAACCACGGCCGCGAGCGCCTCGAGGCCGTCCTCGGCGTCGACGATCGCCCGCCCGAGGGTCTCGACCTCGATCCGCAGGACCTCGACCGCGAGCGCGCCGATCACCTCCTCCTTCGAGCGGAAGTAGTAGTAGAGCGCCGGCTTCGAGACGTCGGCCGCGTCCGCGACCTTGTCCATCGTGAAGCCGAGGCCCTCCTCGACGATCACCTCGCGGGCGGCGTCGAGGATCCCCTGGCGGCGGCTCGCCCGGCGCCGCGCCTTGCGGGCGAGGCGCGCGGACTCGCGGTCCTCCGTGTCGATCGTCGTCGCGGTGGGCATCGCCTCTCCTCCTCGTCTCCTCGTCTCCTGGCCCCCTAGCGGCTCACTTCGCCCGCGGATCGTCGCAGTTCGCGGGGATTCTCGCCACATGGGCTCATTTTCGACCTCTCGGCGGATTATTGACCTGACGTCGGATCGCCGTCAAGCCCGGCCTCGCCGGCCGCCCGATCTGCGATCATCGCGGCATGGGAGCGCAGGCGAGACCGTCGATCGTCCTCCGCCGCGGCGACATCACGACGCTCGCGGTCGACGCGATCGTCAACGCGGCCAACAGCTCGCTGCTCGGCGGCGGCGGCGTCGACGGGGCGATCCACCGCGCCGCCGGGCCGCGCCTCCTCGCCGAGTGCCGGACCCTCGGCGGCTGTCCCACAGGTCAGGCGAAGCTCAGCGGCGGCTACGACCTGCCGGCGCGCCACGTCATCCACGCGGTCGGGCCGATCTGGCGCGGCGGTCAGGCAGGCGAGGCCGGCCTCCTCGGGTCGTGCTACCGCCGCTCCCTCGAGCTCGCCGCGGCGCGCGGCCTGCGGACGATCGCCTTCCCGGCGATCTCCTGCGGCGTCTACGGCTACCCCGTCGACCAGGCCTGCGCCGTCGCCCTCGCGGCGATCCGCGGCTTCATCGACGCCCACCCCGGCGCGCTCGACGAGGTCTCGCTTGTCTGCTTCGGCGACGACGTCTACGACGCCTACGCGGCGCTCCTCGCCGCGGACCCAGATCCCCGCGCCGCCGCCCCGACGCAGGCGGCCGACCTCCGCGCGCGGATCGTCGGCGGCCTCCTCGGCCTCGTCGTCGGCGACGCCCTCGGCGTCCCGGTCGAGTTCTTCCGCCGCGAGACCCTCGACCGCGCGCCGCTCCTAGAGATGCGCGGCCACGGCACCCACGGCCAGCCGCCGGGGACCTGGTCAGACGACTCGTCGCTCGCCCTCGCCACGACCGCGAGCCTCATCGAGCGCGGCTATGACCCCGAGGACATGATGGCCCGCTTCGCCGCCTGGCTCGAGCGCAACGAGTACAGCCCGCACGGCGAGGTCTTCGACGTCGGCATCTCGACCTCGCAGGCGATCCGCCGCTTCGTCGACGGCGAGCCCGGGCCGTGGGGCGGCGCCGGCGAGATGGACAACGGCAACGGCTCGCTGATGCGGCTCCTGCCGCTGAGCTGCTACGTCCACCGCCTCGGCCCGGCGACGATCATCGACCGCAGCCTCGAGGTCAGCGCCCTCACCCACGCCCACCTGCGCTCGCAGCTGTGCTGCGCCTACTTCTCGCTGCTGATCGCCGGGATCCTCGACGGCCTCGGCCTCGAGGGGGCGATGGCCCGCGCCGCCGCCGAGCTCGGCCCGCGGATCCCGGCGGACGAGGCCGCGAAGCTCGCGCGGGTCCTCGACGGCTCGATCCTCACGGCCGGCCGCGGCGAGGTCCGCGGCAGCGGCTACGTGCTCCACTGCCTCGAGGCGAGCCTGTGGGCGGTCGCCAACCACGACGGCTACCGCGACGCCGTGTTCGCGGCGATCAACCTCGGCGAGGACACGGACACGACCGGCGCCGTCACGGGGGCGATCGCCGGCGCGCTCTACGGGCGCGAGGCGATCGAGCCGACGTGGATCCGCGACCTCGCGCGCTCGGCCTACGTCGTCGACCTCTGCGAGCGCCTCGCCGATCGGATCCTCGAGGAGAGCCGTGCCCGCCACGGCGGCTGAGCCGAGGAGGCCGCCGACGCGATCGACCGCGGCGGCGGAGCCGACCTGCGCCGGACGCCGAGGCGCGTCGCCGATCGGCTCCTCGAGGTCACCGGAGCGCCCGTCCGGACGGGCCCGGGCCCGGGCCCTCGTCGGCGCCGTCGCGCTCGCCTCCCTCAGCGGCTGCCCGCGGCGAACCGAGATCCCGCCGGAGCTCGCGGCCGCTGCGCACTGCCCGACCTTCGCCGCGCCGGAGGTCCTCGGGACCCTCGACGATCCGGACCTCGACGAGGTCTCGGGGCTCGTCGCCAGCCGCCGCCAGCCGGGGGTGCTCTGGGTCCACAACGACTCCGGCGCGGCGCCGCGCCTCTACGCGATCGACGGAGCCGGGCGCCGCCTCGCCGAGGTCGCCGTCGCCAACGCCGAGGCCGTCGACTGGGAGGACATCGCCCTCGGCCCCGGGCCGGAGCCCGGCCGCGACTACCTCTACGTCGCCGACATCGGCGACAACCGCCGCCGCCGCCAGAGCGTGACGATCTACCGCCTCCCCGAGCCGGACGTCGGCGCCGCCGAGGCTGAGGCTGAGGCCGGGGCCGAGAAGCGGGCCCTGAGCGTGACCGCCGAGGCGATCGTCCTGCGCTACGATCACAGCCCGCGCAACGCCGAGGCGCTCGTCGTCGACCCCGCGAGCGGCGAGCTCTTCGTGATCAGCAAGGAGACCGGCGCCGCCGACCTCTTCGCCGCCGACGGCGAGGTCCTGCGCAACCTCGGCCGCGTCGACGCCGGCGGCGAGGCGCTGGTGACCGCCGCCGACGTCAGCCCCGACGGCCGCTGGATCGCGGTGCGCACCTACAACCGCGGCTACCTGTGGGCGCGCGAGCCCGGCGAGCCGCTGGCCGACGCGCTCGCGCGGCCGCCGTGCCCAATCGCCGTCGCCCGCGAGCCGCAGGGCGAGGCGCTGGCCTTCGACCCCGGCGCCGACCGCCTCCTCTCGCTCAGCGAGTCACGCGACAACGGCGGCGGGACCGTGCCCCTCCACGCCCTCCCCTTCGCCCCGGCCGCGCTCGCTGGCGACCCGTAGGTCGCGACCGCTCAGAGGTAGGCCATCGTGATCCGCTGGGTCACGTCGGCGTCGCGGACGGTGAACTTGGCGTCGCGGAATTTCGGCGGTCCGAAGCGCGCCTTGGCGTTGTTCGAGGTGCCGATCCCCTCCTTCGGGATCCCGAGGAAGTTGGTGTCGAGCTTGTCGTTGTCGTTCTCGTCGTGGATCACCGAGACCGCGTACTCGCCGGGCGGCAGGTCGGCGAAGTCGACGCTCGCCCGCTTCCCGCGGATCTTCGTGATCGCCGAGCGGAACGCCTTGTCGGGGTTCGTCGGGAAGCCGTCGCTGCCGCGGAAGAGGGCGACCATCACCTTGCCGTCGTCGCTGCGAAAGCCGCTCAGGCGCACGGCCAGGTCGGGCGCCTCGTCGGCGACGGCGGCCTCGACCGCCGCGCTGCGCTCGCTGGCGACCGCGAGCGAGCGCTCACCGGGTGCGAGCGCGAGGAGGACGAAGGCGGTGAGGCTGGCGACGAGGGTGGTCTTCGGCACGGGCATAGGGGGCTCTGAGAGCCCCACCAGCATAGACGACGTATAAAGTTTGTCCAGAAGGAGCGCTTCCATCCGCAGATGTGAGGTGCCCCCTTAAAAAACCCTGGTGACTCCCGGGCCTACGGCCGGCGAGCCCGCTGCCCCGGTGAAAACCTGCACTTTCTGACGCCGCGGGGCTTGCGAATTTGGCCGACTCGAGCAAGTGTAAGGTTTGCACAGGGTTTGATGTTGTACAAACCTGGGTGACGCCTGTGGTGAAGGTGACACAAGAAACCAAGAACTCCGAGAGCGACGACGACGTCGGCCGCTACCGCATCCAGGCGGTCGCTGACATGACCGGCGTCTCGGCGGCGACGCTGCGCGCCTGGGAGCGCCGCTACGGGATCCCGACCCCGAAGCGGACGGCGTCCTCGTACCGCCTCTACAGCGACCGCGACATCGATCTGGTCAAGCAGGTCCGCGAGCTCTGCGACGCCGGGATGGCCCCGTCGCAGGCGGCCCGCGAGGTCCTCGCCCGCGAAGAGGCGAGCCCGCCGGCGGTCGAGACGGTCGCCTCCGAGACCGACGCCTACAGCCTGGCGATCGATCGGATCCTCGGCGCCGTCGACCGCTTCGACGCCGACCAGCTCGAGGCCGCGGTCAAGCACTCGCTCTACCTCGGCCCGTCGGTGACGGTCTTCGAGCGGATCCTCGCGCCGTCGCTCGGCGAGATCGGCCGGCGCTGGGAGAAGGGGAGCCTGAGCGTCGGCCAAGAGCACCTCGCCGCCGAGATCGTCGGCAACGCGGTCCGCTACATCCTCCGCCTGGTCCAACCCGAGAGCAGCGGTCGCCTCGCGCTCCTCGCCTGCTTCGCCGACGAAGAGCACGTCACGCCGCTCTACGGGATCGCGCTGCGCTTCGCCGACTGGGGCTTCAAGACCGTGATGCTCGGCGCGCGCACGCCGACCCACGCGCTCAGCCACGCGGTCGCCGAGGTCAACCCCGACATCATCGGCCTGTCCGTGACGATCGCCCCGCCGCCCTACCGCGCCCGCGAGCTCGTCGACGGCTACGCCGAGGCCTGCGGCGAGGTCCCGTGGATCGTCGGCGGCGTCGCGGCGGCGGACATCGCCGACCTCGTCCAGGCGCGCGGCGGGGCCGTGGCCAACCCGGATCCGCAGGTGACCCGCGAGCTCGTCGAGCGGATGATCGCGACGCGCAAGGCTGCGGCGCGCCACTAGCACCTCAACCGCGGCGGGGATGCCCTCCGCGCGCGCCGCGTCGACCAACGCGGCGAGGGATCCCCCAAAACGCGGAGGGTCAGGGGCGTGTCGACATCGCCGACACCCTGCTAGAGTCCCCCCTCCCTATGGCCGACCTGCACCGACGTTCGCGGACCCCAGGGCTCGTTCTCTGCGCGGGCCTCCTCGCCGCCTGCGCGAGCGCGCCGAGCGGAGAGCTCGAGGAGCTGCCGGCGCTCCCCGCCGAGCCGCCTGCCGCCGCCGCCCAGGTGGTCGCCCCCGAGCCCGAGCCCGAGCCGGAACCTGAGCCCGAGCCCG
>JAGQIT010000385.1 GCA_020431135.1 Myxococcales bacterium
ATCCCGCTGCGCAAGCAGATGATCGACTTCAACCGCCTCGCCTACCCCGGCGGGATCGCGGTGGCGACGGTCCTGCGCTCGTCGGGCAGCGGCGCGAGCAAGGCGCTGCTCCTCCTCGGCGGCGCGGCGCTCTCGGGGATCGTCCACGCCCTCGTCGGCGACAGCGACACCTGGGCGATGGGCGACGCGATCGGCGCGCCGAGCTACCTTAACCTGACGTTCTACCTCTCGCTTCTGACTGTCGGGACAGGCTTTCTCTCGGGACGCGGCGGGCTCTTCTTCGGCCTCGGCGGCTTCATCTGCTACTGGTTCCTCGCGCCGCTGCTCGCCGCGACCGGCTCGCCGGAGGTCCTCTCGCTCATCGCTGAGGGCCCCGATCCGCTGCGCGAGGGGCTCTTTCGCCCGCTCGGCATCGGCATCCTGATCGGCGCCGCGGTCGGGGGGATCGTCGCCGCCTTCCCGCTGATCCGCTCGGCCGTGCGGTCGATGCAGGACGCCGCCAAGGCCAAGGCGGAGGGCGCCGGCTTCCACGACGAGCTGCCGATCCGCATGCTCTACGGGGCGATCGCCTTCGGCGGCCTCGCCCTGATCGCGATCGCCTTCTTCGCCGCCGACGACATGACGATCGGCCACGCCCTCGGCATGGCCGTCCTCGGCACCCTGTGGATCTGGGCCGCCGGGGTCATCGTCTCCGAGTGCCTCGGGCGGACCAACTGGTCGCCGCTCAGCGGCATGACGCTGATCGCCGTGACGATCCTGATCCTCGTCGCCTCGGGGCTCGGGACGGTGTCGACGATCGTCTCGTCGGTGGTCGTCGGCGCGGCGATCTGCGTCGCCATCGCCCAGGCCGGCGACATGATGCTCGACCTCAAGTCGGGCTACCTCGTCGGCGCGTCGCCGCGCAAGCAGCAGATCGCCCAGCTCCTCGCCACCTGGCTCGGGCCGATCCTTATGATGGGCCTCATCTACGTCCTCCACGAGGCCTACACGATCGGCTCGGCGCGCCTCCCCGCCGCCCAGGCGACCGCCCTCGCCGGCGTCATCGAGGGGATCATCGGCGGCGACGTCCCGGCCTTCCGCTACGCCGCCGGCGCGGGGATCGGCGGCCTGATGGCGATGAGCGGCCTCGGCGGCATCGGCGTGCTGATCGGCCTCGGCTTCTACATGCCCTTCCACATCGTCATGACCTACACCGTCGGCTGCGTCGCCCGCATGGGCGTCGAGAAGCTGCGCGGCCGCGGCTTCGTCGAGAACGTCGGCATCCCGATCGCCGCCGGCCTGATCGTCGGCGAGGCGCTCGTCGGCGTCGGCAAGGCGATGGCCGCGGTCCTCGCCGGCGCGGGGGGAGGCTGAGCCATGCGTCTGCTCGGACACATCCTGATGTGGGCGGGGGTCCTCCTCGCCTCCTTCTTCAGCGTCGCTGAGATCGCCTCGATCTCCTGGGAGGTCTACGTCGGCTCGCTGGTCGTCGGCCTCGTCGGCGTCGCCCTCCTGCGCAAGACCGCGGCGACGGCCCTCCACCAGGAGCACCGGATCAGCGAGGACCTGGCGACGATGCGCGCCGCCCTCAGCAACGTCGTCCGCGTCCTCGAGGAGCTCGTCGAAGAGGGCGAGATGATCGACGTCTACGGCGTCAAGGACCGGATCGACGGCGACATGGCCGAGAACATGGCGAACTTCGCCGACGCCCGCGAGTCGATGATCCCGGCCTTCGGCCTCACCGCCTACGCCGAGGTGATGACCCGCTTCGCCGGCGGCGAGCGCCTGGTCAACCGCGCCTGGTCGGCGTCGGCCGACGGCTACCTCGACGAGGTCGTCACCTGCCTGCGCGACGCCCTCGGCCAGCTCCACGACGCCAAGGGTCGCTACGACCAGTACAGCAGCGATCGCGCCAACGATCGCCAGCAGGCGTAGCGAACAGGCCCCCGCGAGGACGGGGCAGCGCGCGCCCCCGCGCCTCTGGTAGCCTGCGGGCGTGGAGCCCGACAAGCTCGATCCCCAGGTCCTCGTCGACCTCGCGCAGGCGCGGATGCCCTTCGGCAAGTACGCCGGCCGCCTCCTCCTCGACCTCCCGGAGCCCTACCTCCTGTGGTTCGAGCGCCAGGGGCTCCCGGGCGGCCGCCTCGGCGAGCTGATGGCGATGATGATCGAGATCAAGCGCGAGGGCCTCGGCGGCCTGCTCCGCCCGCTCGCCCCGCCCCCTCGCCTGCGCCGGCCGTAGCCGTCGACGCGGCGCCGAGCGCCCCTCCCCCTCCGCCTGCGCTCGCAGGCCCGAACGGGTCGACGCGCCCCCGGGGGCGCGCGTCGACGTCGAAGAGAGGCTGCTGCACGCGCCTCGATCTCTAGCCCGGGATCACCTGGCAGCAGCCGGTCTGGCAGTACTGGTTGTCGCCGCAGTCCGAGTCCTTGAGGCACGAGGTCTTGCCCTCGTCGCAGCCCGGCATCTCCATGCACTCCTCCGGGAGATCGTCGGGCTCCTGGCCGAAGCACAGCTCGCACTTCTCAGGCTCGCAGGGGTTGTTGCAGTCGGCGAAGAAGGTGCAGCTCTGGCAGGCGTCGAGGTTGTCGACGCTGCAGTCGGGGTTCGAGTCGAGGTAGACGTGCTTGCCCTCGATCTCGCAGCAGCCGAAGCAGTNNAGCAGTCGCAGCCGTTGGGGACGAGCGGCTTGCAGAAGTTGATGCACTCGTCCGGGAGGCTCTGCTCGCACATCTTGAAGTCCGGGTCGTAGGGGCAGCCGATGTCGGCGCCCGGGTTCGACTCGTCGCACTGCAGGTTCCAGACGCAGAGGTCGTCGCCCTGGCCGGAGTTGGAGTCGAAGTAGCAGTCCGACTTGCAGTCGTTGTTCTGCCCCGGGAGGTCGGTCTGGAACGAGCCCTCGTTGTCGTCGCAGGGCGAGATGCACTCCGGGTCCTCGCCGTCCGGCTTGCCGTCCATGTCGTCGTCGAAGCCGTTGCCGCACTCGTAGATCTTGCCGCCGCACATGGTCTCGAGGTTGCAGATCGCGTTGCAGCCGTCGAGGCTCTTGGTGTTGCCGTCGTCGCAGCCCTCGGCCGGGCTCTGATCGCCGTCGCCGCAGACGTTCTCGGTGCAGTCGGCCCTGCACAGCTGGCCCGGCCCGTTGTTGTCGGCGCCGTCGTCACACTCCTCGACGCCGACGTTGACGAGGCCGTCGCCGCAGACGTTCTTCTTGCAGCTGTTCGTGCACGCGCTCTTGTCGGAGTTGAGCGCCCCGTCGTCGCACTCCTCGTCGCC
>JAGQIT010000386.1:0-2553 GCA_020431135.1 Myxococcales bacterium
TGTGGATCACGCCGCTGTTGCGGCTCGTGATCCCGCTCGCCTCGGCGCGCGCGCGCTCGATCACGAGAACGCTGCGTCGCCTATTCGCGACCGCCGCGGCGATCGCCGCTCCGATCACCCCGGCGCCGACGATCACGACGTCGAAGCCGTCCGCGCCGCTGTCTCTGGTGTTTCTGACGGAGTCGCCCGACATGACTGAGCGTCGCACCACCTTGCCAGCGCAGGCGCGGAGGAGCTAGTACGCGTGGCGAGCCGCGGGCGCCGGTGTGCGGCGATGCGCGAGCTGACGAAGGGCGACGAGCCATGGAGATGCACATCACCACCCACACCTTCAAGCGCGATGGCGAGTGGGAGACCGTCGACACGATCTGGAACAGCCCCTTCTTCTACTGGAAGCGCAGCGGCCTGCGCGTGACCCCGGCGGTGCCGCTGCGGATCAAGGTGTTGGGCTCGGTGATCGCCGAGTCGGATGAGGGCTGGATCAACGTCGGGGGGACGAGCGCGATGTTCATCCAGTCGATCCAGGCGATCGGCGCCAAGGGGCAGCGGATCCGCGTCGAGGTCGGCGAGGAGATCTCGGAGGAGTAGGCCGCGGCCGCAGCTGCGGGAACACACGCCGGCCTCGCCGGGTCCTCCCCGCGGCGATCTGCGGACGCAGAACGCGCGACGCCCGCCAACCCGCGCTTCGGAGAGCTTCGGGGGCGGGCGTTCGCTCGGGAGCGGGCTCCCGAGGGGTCTTCGGCGGCCTAGTTCGCCTTCTTCTCGGGCTCCTGGTACCAGGCGAGCGGCTGGATCAGGCTCTGGGCCTCCTCGAGGTCGAGCTTGACCCCCTTGTCGCTGAACCAGAGGTCGTTGGCGACGAGCGGGCTGCGGCGCTGGGCGATGAAGAGGATCGGCTCGCCGGCGCGGGTGTAGCCGAGCTGGACGATCGCGTTCTCCAGCCAGCGACCGCCGTTCGGGAAGGTGTACTCGCGGGTGAGGCGGTAGAAGCCCTCGTGCGGCAGCTTGACGAGGCTGTCGGCCCAGCCGTAGTCGCGGGTCGGGACCTTGATCCCGGGCATCTGGAAGCGCCACTGGTTTTGGATGTTCTGCACCGGGGTGAGGACCGAGGCGGGGGCGAAGTCCCCGTCCGTGCGGATCAGGATGAGCATCCCGGGCTGAATCGTCGGCTCGTGCTCGGGCAGGGCTTTGGTGGTCTTGTAGATGCCGGGCTGGTAGATCGAGGCCATAGCCGGGGAACACTACCGGAGACGGGGGGCCCGGGGAAGGCCGGCCCGGGGTGCGCGAGGAGCGGGTTTTCTCTCAAAGGGCCCCGTCTGCAGGGGTGGGCGATCGGGCGCGCCGCGGCTCGATCGGGGCGTTGATCCCCGCTTGTCACGCGCCCACCCCCGTGTGTTAGGACTTCCCGGCTACCGTGTCTGATTCCGTCATCGTCGTAAGCGGGGACGGCCCGGAAACCCGGGTCGCGTTGATCGAGAACGGCATCCTCAGCGAGCTCTACATCGAGCGAGAGCGCGAGCGGGGGACCGTTGGGAACGTCTACAAAGGAAAGGTGCTCCGGGTGCTCCCGGGGATGCAGGCCGCGTTCGTCGACATCGGCGAGGAGAAGGCGGCGTTCCTCTACGCCGGCGACATCGCTACGGCGAATTCGAACGACCGCTCCGAGGGCGACGACGAGGGCATGCCTCGGCGCTCCGGGAAGCCGGCGAACATCGCCGACCTCGTCCGCCCGGGCCAGGAGATCCTCGTCCAGGTCGTGAAGGATCCGATCTCGAGCAAGGGCGCGCGGATCACGACCTACATCTCGTTGCCGGGGCGTAACGTCGTCTTCATGCCGACCGTGAGCCACATCGGCATCTCGCGGCGGATCGCCTCCGATCGCCACCGCAAGCGCCTGCGCCGGCTCGTCGACCAGATGCGCCCGCAGGGCTCGGGCTTCATCGTCCGGACCGTCGCCGAGCACTCGTCGAACGGCCAGGTCCGCGGCGACATGGACTACCTGCTGCGGCTGTGGGCGAACATCAAGGTCAACGAGCGCATGCACCGGGCGCCGGTGCTCCTCTACCGCGACCTCAACCTGATGTTGCGCGTTGTCCGCGACCACCTCTCGCCCGAGCTCGGCCGGGTGATCGTCGACGACCGCGTCGAGCACGATCGCCTCGTCCGCTTCGTCTCGGCGTTCATGCCGGACTACGTCGACAAGATCGAGCTCTACTCGGGCCGCGAGCCGATCTTCGACGGCTACGGGATCGAGCAGGAGATCAACCGCGCCCTCGAGCGCAAGGTCCCGCTCAAGAGCGGCGGCTCGCTGATCTTCGACCAGGGCGAGGCGCTGACGGCGATCGACGTCAACACCGGGAAGTTCGTCGGCGCCAAGGGCAAGACCCTCGAGGAGACGATCACCCAGACCAACCTCGAGGCCGCGGCCGAGATCGCCGATCAGCTGCGCCTGCGCAACCTCGGCGGCCTGGTGATCATCGACTTCATCGACATGGACAAGGAGTCCAACCGGCGCAAGGTCTACCGCAAGCTCCAGGAGAGCCTGCGCCGCGA
>JAGQIT010000386.1:2649-4122 GCA_020431135.1 Myxococcales bacterium
TGCAAGGGCAAGGGCTACACGAAGAGCGCGTCGAGCATCTGCTACGAGATCCTCCGCCAGGTCCGCCGCGAGGCCAAGCACATGACCGGCGACACGATCCAGGTCCACGCCGCGCCGGCCGTCGCCGAGGTGATGAACGGCCCGGAGACCGCCGCCGTCGACAACATGGTCAAGCGGGTGCAGAAGGGCATCGAGGTCCACGCCCGCCGCGACTTCCACATCGAGCACTACGAGATCCGCTCGCGCAACAAGATGCGCGACTAGCCGCTGGGGCGCCCGCGGGGTAGCCTGCCGCTGGAGGCGAGATGTCGACGACCTACGAGGATGACAGCGAAGAGCGGCGCCGCGCCGAGCGCTTCCCGATCAACTACGAGTTCTCCAGCCTCGCCCCGGGGTCGGTGATCTTCGTCTCGAACATCAGCGAGACCGGCGCGTTCATCCAGAGCCGCCAGCGCCTGCCGATCGGCACCGCCCTCGAGCTGCGCTTCACCGTGCTCCTCGACGACCCGGTGGTGATCTCGGCGAGCGGCCGCGTCGTCTACCACGGCGACGATCCGCGCGGCATGGGCGTCGAGTTCACGGACGTCACCCCGGAGATGGCCCTGCGCCTCGCCGACGTCGTCTCCCAGGCCCGGGCCGCCGCCGCCGACGAGAGCCAGCAGGCGCTGCGGATCCGCGAGCTCAGCCAGGACGAGCTCGCCCAGCTCGAGGACGACGACGACGACGACGACGACGACGACGCGTCGCTGTCGTCGATGTCGCTGTCCGCGTCGATGACCGCCGAGCTGAGCATGTCGCAGCTCGAGGAGGTCGCGACGCCGGAGTACGAGGAGCTCACCGAGGACGAGCCCGAAGAGGAGGAGCCCGAGTACGAGGACTTCTAGCCGCCTGCGGCAGGAGTCCCGCGCTCGCGGGGCGCAGCGAATGGGGCGAGCGATCGCGCGAACACGTCGCTCTCGCCCGCCGAGGCCCGCGCCGCGCACGGTGCCGCGGCGCGCCGCGACGCCGGCTCACGGGCCCGATCGCCCGCGGTCGGCGATCGCTGATTGCTCAGGCGGGTAATTCCCGCCATAGTGGGACCGTGGCAATCGGAAAGCGCATCTGGGACCTCGCGCGCTCCAACCTCAGCGACTTTCGCCAGACCTTCCGCGGCGGACCGGACGCCTTCGACGGGCTGAGCGAAGAGGAGCGCCAGGCGCTCGACGAGGAGCTGAAGAAGGAGACGGTCGGCGCCAAGGCGGGCCGCGGCGCGCGACGTGTCCGTGACGCGGCCGAGGACGCCTGGGAGCGGGCCTACGAGGCGGCGCAGGCCCGCGGCGGCGCGGGCTTCGGAGCGCCCGGCGAGGACCCGGTCGAGCAGCGCCTGCGTTGGTACAAGACCCTCGAGCTCGAGCCGGGCGCCGACTTCGACGCGATCCGCAAGGCCTACCGCCGCATGGTCAAGAAGTACCACCCGGACCGCTACGCCAACGA
>JAGQIT010000387.1 GCA_020431135.1 Myxococcales bacterium
CGCAGGGCGGGGGCTCCTCGCACTTCCAGAGGATCTCCTCGCAGAGCTCGGGGGGCAGGCCCTCCATCAGGCACTGATCGAACTCGGCGAAGCAGTCCGGGGGCGGCGGAGGCTCGCAGTCCGGGATGTTGGGATCATCGCAGGGGGGCGGCGGCTGGCAGCCGTCCTGGTCGGGATCGTCGCAGGGGGGCGGCGGATCGCCGCTCTCGCTCTCGTCCAGGCCCTTGCACTGGAGGAGGATGTCCTCGCAGATCTCGACCGCGATGTCGGCGTCGATGCACTGCCCGTACTCGACGAAGCAGGGATGGTTCGGATCGTCCGGGTTCGGGTCGTCGTCCTCGCCGTCGCTGGCCGAGCCGTTGCCGTGGGGGTCGAAGTGACAGCCGGGGCTGACGAACAGCGCGCCGGCGACCAGGGCCGCGAGGCCGAAGGCGTTGGAAAGGAGCGTCTTGTGGGGTGATCTCATCGTCGCGGGGACTCCTCGTAAGGGGCGTATGTCGGTGAGAAACCCGAGCGCTCCCGCGATTACAGGCGCGGAGATTTTTTTTTGCCCCCGGCTCGCGGCGGCTCCGCGGGGTCACTTGGGGCCTCGAAGCCTCAGGGGAGGGGACGGCGCGGACCGGCACAGCGGCGCCTCTCAGAACGAGCGCGACCGACGATGCCGCGCGAGCCTGACGAAGACTCCGAGAGCCCGCTAGTCGTCGTCCTTCTCGAGGTCGACGTCGAAGTCGACCGAGAGGCGAAATTGCACGCTCCAGCCGGCCTCGTCCGCGAAGTAGCGCAGGAGGCTGGTGTAGTCGCGGTAGCGCTGGTTGGTCAGGTTGCTGCCGACGAGGCTCAGGCGGATCGCCCGCTGCTCGGTCATGAACTCGATCCCCGCGGCCGCGCCGAGGAGGAAGTAGGCCGGCGGCGGCGCGGCGAAGTCGACGCCCTCGGGGTAGCGCCTCTGGCGGACGACGTAGGTGCCGCCGACCTCGACGTAGGCGCGGCTCGAGAGGCGCGTGTCTGGCAGGTAGATCCGCCCCGCGTTCCAGTAGCGATCGGCGGGGATGAAGGCGAGCCACTCGTCGGCGACGAGATCCTGCGCCCGCACCCAGGTCGCGGTCCCGGTCAGCGCGAGCGGCAGGCGCGGCGCCTTGAGGATGTAGCGGAGCTCGCCGCCGCCGAAGAAGGCGTCGACCGGCGTGAAGGCGAAGACCGGCAGCGGGCCGCGGGCGGTGCAGCTCAGCGGCGCGCACTGGCCCTCCTGCGGCTGCGGCACGAAGTAGATGTAGTTGTCGATGTAGCTGGCGTAGCCGGCGGCCTCGAGGAAGAGGCGGTCGCTGTCGAACTGGACGCTCGACTCGCCGCCCCACGAGCGCTCGACGCCGATCGTCGAGCTGCCGATCCCGAGGATCGGGAACGACGGCGCGGCGCCGTTCATGAAGTTCTCGTCGATCGAGGGGAGGCGCGCCGAGGTGTGCAGCTGGCCGCGCAGCGTCAGGTTGGGGACCCGACGCAGCGGGCGGACGAGGGCGCCGAGGGTCGCCGACGCCGTGTGGAAGAGCTGCAGGCACTCGCCGCCGGCGCCGCTGGCCATGCACGCGCCCGCGTCGAGGCGGCCGCCGGCGAGCTGGCTGAGGTAGTCGCGCTCGCCGAGCGCGACGTCGCGGCGCATGCCCTCGTAGCGCGCGCCGAGCTCGAATTCGACGCGCTCGTGGACCAGGCGCTCGATGTCGTAGAGGGCCCAGCCGCTCTGGCGGTAGTCGGGGATAAGCGTGCTCGCCGACGAGAAGTCGTTGACCTGGTGGCTGAAGACCGCGCCGACGGTGCCGACCTCGGCCCACCTGCTGAACTCGACGCGGCCGTGCTCGAAGCGGGTGTCGAGGGTGTGCGTCGCCAGGCCGAAGCTGAGCTGCGGGCCCTGGACGTTGTCGCGGACGAGGTCGTACTCCTCGCGGTCGTTGTACTGGAAGGCGTAGAGCGCGTGGAGCTCGCCCGCGTGGCCGAGGCGGATCCGCGCGTGGGCCGAGGCGAGGTGGTGCCAGAACTCCTGGCGCGGGCGCTCGAGCTGGAAGTCGGCGCGGTAGAGGTTGGCGCCGATCGGCCGCCCGCGCTCGATGCCCCGCTCGAAGTCCTCGGCCGTGTCGATGCGCAGGCAGGTGCAGATCCCGCCGCGGGCGCGCATCACCCGGTAGGCGACGCCGAAGTCGACGGCGTCGCTGACGTAGCCGACCTGGGCGCCGGCGTTCCAGGTCGCGGTCCCCGTGTTGTCGAGGGCGTAGTCGGGGGTGACGACGGCGCGGTGGCGCGAGGCGTTGCCCTCGACGCGGAAGGCGAGGCCGCGGACCTTGCGTGGGGCCATCTCGACGCGGGCCGAGCCGCCGCCGCCGAGCGGGTTGGAGAAGCCGAAGCTCGAGATCTCGCTGCGCACGCTCGGGCGCTGGGGCAGGGGGCGCGACTCAGCGAGGATGACCCCGCCGATCGCCTTCGCGCCGAAGCGGGTGGTCCCGGCGCCCTTGATCACGGTGATCCGATCGGCGCTCTGCGGGTCGACCTCGGGGGCGTGGTCGATCCCCCAGTCCTGCCCCTCGTGGCGGACGCCGTCGACGAGGATCAGCGTGCGCCGGCCCTGGTGGCCGCGGATGATCGGCTTGCCCATGCCGCCGGCGTTGCCGCGCATCGTCGTCACCCCGGCGACGCTGGCGAGGGCGTCGGCGAGGGAGTTGCCGCGGGTGCGCGCGAGGTCGGCCCCGGAGAGCGACTCGCTCGCCGACGGGCTCGTCGGGTGATCGCTGTGATCGCCGACGACGATCACCCGACGGCTGTGGCGGGCGTGGAGGGCCCGCAGCTCGATCGTCGTCGCGGTCTCCGTCTCGGCGAGGGAGACCGTCACCCGGGCGTCGGCGTGCTCCTCCTTGGCGACCGTGACCTGGAGATCGCCGGGGCACAGGCCGTCGACCTCGACGCCGCCCCCGTCGTCGCTGCGGACGCGGCGGATCGCCGCCTTGCCCGGCGTGCGCAGCTCGAGGCGGGCGCCGCCGAGCGGCTCCTCGCTGCCCGCCTCGAGGATCGTCGCCGACCACACGCGATCGCACACCGGCGGTTCGGGCGGTGCTTCGTCAGGCGGCGCGAGGGCCCAGGAGAGGAGGAGCGCGAGGCGCACGGGCGACCTCTAGTAGCGGGAATCGGCGGCCGCGTCGACGCTCCCGAGCTCGCGCAAGCTCACCGCGCAGGCGCGCCGCGGGCCCTGCGAGCGGGGCAGGGCCCGACGCGCGCGCGCCTCAGGAGACGACCAGATCGAAGGAGACATCAACGTCGACGCTCCCCGGGAGGTCGCGGCCAGCGGCGAGGTCTGCCGGGAGATCGCCGGTCTTCTGCGGCTCGTCGCCGAGCGGCGGCAGGTGGCGGAGGAGCACGCGGAAGGTCCCCTCGCCGGCCTCCATCGCCTCGACGGTGTGCCTGATGCCGACCGGGAGGTCGTCGCCGACGGCGTTCTCCCCGTAGGTCGACTCGAGGTCGGCGTAGCTCTGGGAGACCAGCGCGGTCGTCGAGGTCGAGGCCGGGCCGACGACGTCGCCGACGATGAAGACCATGTGATCCTCAGCCTCGGCGGTGATCTCTGAGGTGAGGTCCTCGGGCGGGTCGACGAGGCTGTTCTCGAAGCTCAGGGTGAGGTCGTACTGGGCCCCCGCGGCGAGCTCGATGCGCTCGGAGACCCCGGAGACCCCGCCGTCCCCGTCGGGATCGTCGAAGGTGAAGGTCAGGGGATCGCCGCCGTCCAGCGGGCTGAACGTGAGGACGACCCGCGAGATGATCTCGTTGCTGTGGTCATCGTCGTGATCGTCGTGGTCGGGCTCGCAAGCGCCGAGCGTCGCCGTCGCCAGGGCGAGGGCGACAAACGAGCGCACGGCGGCGACTGCGCGAATGCAACTCATTTGCATGAACGGAAGCTAGGTGAGCGATCGCGGGGTGTCAAGCGCCGGTGCGCGCCGCCGTCGCGTTCCGGCAGCAGGGGGCTCGCGGCCGGCCAGCGCGGCGCTTGCACGTCCTGCCGGCGGTTGTATCCTCACCCGTTGTCGGGACGGCGGCGTCCGCCAGCGCAGACCATGAGCATGACCACGGACGAGGCGAAGGCGCTCCTTAAGGAGCGCGGGTTGCGGGTGACCGCGCCCCGCGTCGCCGTACTCCGCGTCCTCGCCGCGGCCGATGCGCCGCTCTCCCACAGCGAGGCGGTCGAGCTCCTCGGCGACGCCGACTGGGACCCCGCGACGATCTACCGCAACCTGGTCAAGCTCCGCGACGCCGGCCTCGCCCCCGTGGTCAGCCGCGCCGGCGGCATCGACCGCTACGCCCTCGCGTCATCGCAGCACGCGGGGCCGCACCAGCACCCGCACTTCGTCTGCGACGACTGCGGCAAGATCGCCTGCCTCCCGGCGGAGCTCACCTCGTCGATGAGCGTCGAGGGCCGCTGGAGCGCGTCGGTGCGCAGCGCCATGGTCCAGCTCCGCGGCGAGTGCCCGGAGTGCCTCGAGACCCACAGCCACCGCGGCTGAAGGGTCTCATGAGCGCGGCTGTGGCTGTCTGGTGAGGTGTGTGCATATGTCCATTGAGGCATATGCACATTCTCTTGTGCGCTGAAGATGAAGGGGCGCCGCGTCTCATCGCCGCGCAAAGAAAACCTGTCTCAAAGGACATGGCATCACTCGCTGGGCTCGCGGCGGAGGACGCGGTGCTCGAACTCCACCTCCTCGGCGCCGCCGCTCGGCCGGGCGCCGATGTCGCGGATCGGCGGCAGCTCGCCGTCGCTGTCGATCGTCTCCTCGAGGCGGATCTTCACCTTGCGCTGGCCGTTGCCGTCGTCCTCGACCTCGACCTCCGCCTTGCCGGCGAAGCCCTGGGCGGCGAGCTCGACGAGGATCTCCTCGCGGGCCTCGGCGGCGCTCTTGCGATCGAGAACGTCGAGCGCGAGCAGCGAGTAGCCGAGGCGGCCGCCGAGCGTGCCGTGGACCGTGCCCTCGATCGCCTGCGCCGAGCAGCTCGCGGCGCGCAGCGTCGGCGCGAGATCGACGACGAGATCGAGGGCGTCCTCCTCGTCCTCGAGATCGCCCCAGACGTCGACGCGGACCTGCGCCGAGCGATCGTCGCGCATCACCCGGAGGGCGACGCTCTCGGCCGCGATCGCGACCTCGAGCTCGCGGCTCATGGCCTGGAGCTCGGCCTCGTCGAGGGCCTCGGGATCGGCGACGCAGCTGACGCTGGCGCCGAAGGAGCGCTGATAGTCGACCGGCAGCCGGCAGGCGCCGAAGATCATCGCCAGGGCGACGCCGGCGAAGGCGAAGCGGTGCTGGGCGACGACGCGGAGGAGGCCGCCGCGTTGCGGTGCGGCGCCCGCGGTCTGCCGGCGCAGGCGCTCGACGAGCGCCTCCTCGAGCTGCGGCGGCGGCGCGCCGACCTCGGGCTCGCGCAGGCGAAAGAGGCGCTGGAGTTGGTCCTTTGGGTCATCCGACGGCGACATCGGCCCCTCCTTTCTCGCTGATCCGAGCGACCTGGGTCCGGAGCTCGCGGACCGCCCGCGACACCCGCTGCTTGACCGCCGACTCGCTGAGGCCGGTCATCGCCGCGATTTCCTTGTGGCGCAGGCCGTCGGCGTAGCGCAGGGCGAGGAGCTCGCGGATCTCGGTCGGCTGGGCCTCGAGCTGGCGGACGACGTGGCCGAGGCGCTCGCGCTCGATGAGCTCGCTCAGCGGATCGTCGACCTCCGCCGGCAGGAGCTCGCCGAGGCCGTCGAAGGCGACGGTCGGCCGCTGCTTGCGGAAGTGATCGATGATCGCGTTGCGGGCGATGCGGAAGAGCCAGCCGCGGAGGTTGCCCTTCTTGGGATCGAAGTCGTCGAGGCGCTCGACGAGGGTGAAGAAGACGCGCGACACGAGATCCTCGGCGTCGGCGCGCGAGCGGACGCGGCGGCCGACGAAGCGGGCGATCTCCGGATAGAGCTCGCGGTAGAGGGCGCGCATCGCCGCCTCGTCGCCCGCGCGCGCGGCGAGGGCGCGGCGGGCGAGGAGCCGATCGCGGAGCGGCCAGGGGAGCGCCATTGGTTAAGCCCTACGATCGCGCCCGGGGTTGGTGACAGGGGCGCGACGATCTTTTTTGCGACGCGGCGCGCGGACAGGCTCAGCCCCGGACACCTGGGCCGAACTGCGGCGCCTCGCGGAGGTTCACGGCGACCCCGGGCGCGCGGGTCTGCTCACGGGGGCTGGGGACCACGGGCGCAAAGCCGGGGAATGGGGGCCTTGGTGCGGCCGGCGTCCGCCGGGGCGCGGCTCCGCGCCGGACCTTCCTGGGGTCTCCCGGCCCTTGCAAACGCGCGCGCCTGCGCGTGAAATCGCGCCCGTGCGAGCAAGGACGCTGGATCTCCGCCCTGTGGTTTGCCTCTCGGATGTCGCCCTCGTCGGGGCCCTGACCCTGGCCGCGGTCGGCCTCGCGGGCTGCGGGGATGACAGCGCGGGGACGACGTCGGCGACCGACGGCTCGACGGGCGCGTCGACGACCGACGACGGGACGAGCGGCAGCAGCAGCGACAGCGCCGCGACGAGCGAGGGCTCGACGACCGGCGGCACCACGACCGGCGGAGCGACGAGCCCGACCACCAGCGACAGCGACAGCGACGCGACGACCGGCACGAGCGCGGGCACGACGGAGGGCACGACCGGCGGCGCCGAGCCCTATCCCGAGCCCGACGCCTGGGGCCCCAACCAGGGCCCCGGCGGGCCGCAGGTCGCCTTCTCGCCCGATCAGCTCTACCAGCACTGCGCCTACCTCGACGGCGGCATGGACGGCGATCTCGGCGGCGGCGAGAAGCACGACACCTTCGAGCACCACAACCACGTGCAGATGTTCGACGGCTATCTGCTGATGCCCTGGGCCCCGGAGTTCGGCCTCAACAGCGGGATCACCTTCTACGACGTCAGCGATCCCTGCGCCCCTGTGGCGGTCGGCTCGGCTCAGGACAACGACATGCGCGAGAGCCACAGCCTCGGCTTCGCCGCGGTCGACGGCCGCTGGTACATGGCCGCCAACTACCTCAAGCAGCTCTCGCTCACCGACGGCGGGATCCTTATCTGGGACATCACCGATCCGAAGGACGCCAAGGTCGTCTCGAAGCTCAAGCTCCCCGGCTTCCTCTACCCGGACGCCTACAAGCTCGTGACCCTCAGCGTCTTCTGGCAGTACCCGTGGCTCTACGTCGCCGGCGCCGACAACGGGGTCTACGTCGTCGACGCCAGCGACCCGCAGGCGCCGAAGCTCGCGCACCAGTACAAGTTCGATCCGATCCTCCGCGCCGGCCAGGTCTCCGTGGTCGGCGACGTGCTCATGGTGACGGCGGCCGAGGGCACGCGGACGGCCCTCCTCGACGTCTCCGAGCCTGACTTCCCGCAGCCGATCCCCGGCGGCGACTTCGACATCGAGGCCGAGGCCTACTTCTCCAACCTCGCCGGCGGCTACGGCTACTACGCGCGCAAGCAGGGCGGCGGCGGCGTCCTCGTCTGGGACCTCCGCGATCCGCAAGCGCCGAAGCCGGCCGGCGACTACCTCAGCGACGGCAACGGCGGCTACGTCTTCATCAAGGACGAGTTCGCCTTCGTCGGCGAGTCGAACTTCGCGTCGATCTACGACCTCAGCGATCTCGGCGACATCAAGCCGGTGACCCAGATGCACCTCACGGGCGACCTCGACACGATCACGCCGATCGGCAACGTCGTCGTCCTCGCCGTCGACGACAAGTCGGAGAAGGACAAGGCGTCGGCGATCGCCCCGTGGCAGGAGGCGGTCGACACGAAGCCGCCGACGGTCACCTGGTCGGTGCCGGCCGAGGGCGGCGCCGTGGGCGGCGTGCGCTCGCGGGTCGGCGTGACCTTCAGCGAGTTCGTCGACATCAAGAGCGTCCACGCCGGCTCGGTGCGCCTCTACGAGGCGGGCATGGATCCCGCCGAGGGGCGCGTCGACGGCGACCTCTCGGTCCAGGAGCTGATCGTCAACTTCGCGCCGCGCGAGCCGCTCAAGCCCGCGACCGAGTACACCCTAGAGATCCCGGCCGGCGGCGTCGTCGACTACAACGGCAACGCGATCGCCGAGTCATTCACCCTGAACTTTAAGACTGGTGGCTAGCATGATGACGATCCTTCGCTCGCGGCGGGCGCTCCGCTGCGCCTCCTTGGCGGCCTCGCTCGCGCTCCTCGGCGCCTGCGGGGACGACGGCAGCGGCACCGCGACGGAGGGGGAGGGGAGCGAGACCGGGACGACCGGCGACGCGACGACGACGACGACTGCACCGACCGGCGCGACCACGACGACGACCGGCGAGACGACGGGGGACACCTCGACCGGCGGCGACACCGAGACGACGGGGGACACCTCGACGACCGGCGGCGACGTCCTGCTCCCCGATCCGGGCGAGCCGCGCTACGCCCTCGTCGGCGAGGAGGTCGTCCTCGACGGCTCGAACTCGGTCGGCGCGGTGAAGTACCAGTGGTTCTTCGACGACGGCGAGGGCGGCGGCTGGGACGCGCCGATGGACACGCCGATCGCCAAGGTCACCTACGCCGCGATCGGCCGGCGCAAGCCGATCCTCACGGTCTTCGACGGCGAGGGCAACAAGCTGTCGGCGTCGGTGACGATCTCGGTGGTCGAGGAGCCGGTCTGGGAGGCCCGCCACGCGAGCTCGGTGATCGCCTTCGGCGACGGCGAGGAGGCCCGCTTCGCCGCGGTCTCGCCCGACTCCGATGAGGTGATGATCGCCGCCTACGAGCCGGGCGAGCAGGAGGGCTTCGTCGTCGCCCGGCGGGCGTCGGTGAGCGACACGCCGCGGACCCTCGCGCACCACGACGGCTGGCTGATCGTCGCCGCCCAGGGCGACGACCGCATCGACGCGCTGCCGGTCGCCGCGGAGGGCCCGATCCACAGCCTCGAGCTGCCCTACGGCGCGCGGCCCTACGGGGTGATCGTGACGGCCTCCGGGGCGATCTACGCGACGCTCCAGGGGACCGGCGAGGTCGCGCTCCTCGCCCTCGATCCCGAGCAGGGCCTGACGCTCGCCGGGACGATGCCGGCGATCAAGGACGCCCGCGGCCTCGCGCTCCTCCCCGACGGTCGCCTCGCGGTGTCGCGCTGGCGCTCGCCGGCGGCGGGCGGCGAGATCTCGATCGTCGATCCCGAGCAGGGCGACGCGCCGGCGATCTGGCCGGTGCAATTCGATCCGCAGCCGCCCTCCGACACCGAGATCGGCGGCGTGCCCTCCTACCTCAGCGCCCTCGTCGTCGCCCCCAACGGGGCCGAGGCCGCGCTGCCGTCGATCCAGGGCAACGTCAAGGGCGGCAGCTACATCAGCGGCGAGGCCCTGCACTTCGACACGACGCTGCGCGCGGTCGTCTCCTACTTCGATCTCGGCGGCGAGGCCGAGCTCTTCGGCGACCGCAAGCAATTCGACGGCCGCGGCCTCGCGTCGGCGGCGGCCTACTCCTACTACGGCGACTACCTCTTCGTCGCGACCCGCGGCTCGCAGTCGGTCGAGCGCATCGATCGCTTCACCGGCGCCGAGTCGAGCTCGCTCATCGAGGTCGGCTACGCGCCGCAGGGCCTCGCCGTCAGCCGCGACGGCCGCTTCCTCGCCGTCGACGCCTACCTCGCGCGCGAGCTCGTGATCTACGATCTGAGCGAGTTCGGGGCCAACACCCAGGCCTCCGCGCGCCTCGAGCTCCCGAGCGAGGAGCCGCTGCCGGCCGAACTCCTGCGCGGAAAGCAGCTCTTCAACGACTCGCTCGATCCGCGCCTGAGCAAGGACGGCTACATCGCCTGCGCCCACTGCCACCTCGACGGCGAGAGCGACCTCCAGGTCTGGGACTTCACCGATCGCGGGGAGGGCCTGCGCGACACCATCTCCCTCGCGGGCCACGCCGGCACCGGCGACGGGCCGCTCCATTGGTCGGCGAACTTCGACGAGGTCCAGGACTTCG
>JAGQIT010000388.1 GCA_020431135.1 Myxococcales bacterium
AGCAGGATCGTCGAGATCCCGCCGCCGACCGCCGCCTCGGTGAAGGCGACGTCCATCGAGTGCATGTTGGTCCAGACCAGCGCCATCAGCAGCGAGTAGACGCTGGTCAGCATCGCTACGGCGTAGAGCGACCGGACCTCGATGATCGCGACCGCGCAGATCGTGACCAAGAAGAGGAGCACGCCGTCGACGAGCAGGACTTCATTCATGGTTGGCGTCCTCCTTGGTCCAGGGCTCGAGGCCGTCGAGGCGCGCCGCCTTGGTGATCGCGTGGGTCGCGGTCGGGGCGGTGAAGAAGAGGATGACGGCGATGATCGCCAGGCGGGCGCTGACGCCCCAGTCGGGCGAGACGAAGAGGAGGCCGCCGAGGATCAGCATCTGCGCCAGCGAGTCGGTCTTCCCGGCGGCGTGCAGGCGGCTGTAGAAGTCCGGGAAGCGCAGGAGGCCGACCGAGCCGGCGAGCGAGAACAGGCAGCCGAGCCCGAGGAAGACGGCGGTGACGGTGTGGGTCCACTCCATGGCGTCCTCCTAGTCCAGGCGTCCGGCCTCGATGTACTTGAGGATCGCGACGGTGGTGATGAACGAGACCAGGGCGTAGACGATCGCCAGGTCGAGGAAGTCGGGGCGGCCGCTGGCGAAGCCGAGGAGGGCGACGAGGATCACCGTCTTGGTGCCCATCGCGTTCATCGCCAGGATCCGGTCGTAGGCGGTCGGCCCGCGCAGCGCTCGGATGAGGATGAGGAAGGCCCCGACCATCAGGGCGATGATGGCGGCGATGTACATCTACTTGGTCCCCTCCAGGCGCTTGACCTGGGCCTCCATGCTGCCGTCCTTGAGCCCGTCGGCCGCCTCGGCCGTGAGCGCGTGGATCAGCAGCCCGTCGTCGGTGACCTCGACGGTCACGGTGCCCGGGGTGAGGGTGATGGAGTTGGCGTAGGTGACGGTCCCGAACGCGGTCTTGGTCGAGTAGGGCACCCGGACCATGCGCGGCGACACCGGCATCGACGGGCTGAGAACGCGCTTGAGAACGTCGATGTTCGAGATGATCACCTGCCACAGCAGGTAGGGCGCGTAGAGCAGCGCCCGCAGCCAGACCCCGGGGCCGGGGTAGCTCTCCTCGTCGACGATGCCCATGCGCGCGCCGAGGAAGACGATGAGGGCGATGCAGCCGGCGCCTACGGCCATCAGGAAGGAGTTGTGAAACTGCCCCGAGAGGACCGCGTAGAAGCCACAGAGCACGAGTACGAAGGTCAAATATCGCATCGTCGCGTGGACGTAAGGCTATCGGAGACGGCGTGTCGATGGATACAAAAAAATTGCCTGACGGATTTCGCTCGCCGCCGAGATCGTCCGCGTGCTCGATCGTCGCGCGTCGATTCTTCGCCGCGCACGAGCGCCGCGCAGGGGGCCGCGCGCGCGCGCGATCGGTGCATGTTCAGCGACTCTGTCGCGGCGCCGCGCGAGCGTCGGGTCGCCGGTCGATCGGTGCTGCGCGGCGACGCCATCGTGATCTAGGATGACCGCCGCGCCGGGGAGGGGGCATACTCTCGCCCCGTGAGCTACGAGCGCGCAGCGCTGCACCACCTCGGGTGGATCGACCTCTGCGAGCGCCTCGCCGGGCACCTGGCGACGGAGCTGGCCGCGGCGCGCCTCGAGGCCGCGCTCGAGGCGGATCTCGGCGGCCGCGCGCGGACCGAGGAGAGGGGCGGCGACGCGGCGATCGGCGATCGCTGCGTCGATCCGGCGATCGTCCGCCGGCGCTTCGCCGAGCTCGATGAGCTCGAGGCGACCTTGACCCGCGCGGCCTCATCGACCGCGTTCGGCGAGGCGCTGACGCGGGTGAAGGACGTGTCGGCGGCGCTCGGCCGCGCCCGCCACGGCGCCCGCTTGCGCGCCGAGGAGCTCCGCGAGATCCGCGATCTCCTCGGCGCGGTCGCGATCCTCCTCCGGGTCTGCGCCGAGGGGGGCGACGCGGTCGGCCCCAACCTCGGCGCCCGCGTCGACAACCTCGCGTCGCTCCCAGAGCTCCGCGCCCAGCTCGATCGCGCCATCGGCGACGGACCGGAGGGCGAGGCGATCGTCGTCGACGACGCGAGCCCGGCGCTGGCGAGCGCGCGCCGGAAGATCCGCCAGCACAAGCAGCGCCTGCGCAAGGAGGCCGAGGCGCTGATGCGCACGGCGGACGTCCGCGACGCGCTCCGCGACGCCTACTTCACGGAGCGCGAGGGCCGGGTGGTCCTGCCGATGCGCGCCGACGCCTACTCGAAGGGGACGACGCCCGGGATCATCCACGACACCAGCGGCAGCGGCGGCACCCTCTTCGTCGAGCCGACCGCGCTGATCGCCGGCAACAACGCGCTGCGCGAGGCCCAGCTCGCCGCCGCGGCCGAGGTCCGGCGGATCCTCGAGGCGCTGTCGCGCGCGGTCGGCGAGGTCGCGGACGCGCTCGCCGAGGATCTCGAGGGGCTCGTGGCGATCGACGGGATCCGGGCGCGCCTGCGCCTGAGCCAGGCGATCCGCGGGATCACGCCGAAGGTCGTCAGCGTCGACGCCGGGGCTGCGCGCCTCGAGCTGCCGGCGATGCGCCACCCGCTCCTCGAGCTGAGCGGCGTCGACGTGGTCGCCAACGACATGATCCTCGACGTCGGCGCGGCGATGATCATCTCGGGGCCGAACGCCGGCGGCAAGACGGTCGCGCTCAAGACCACGGGGCTGTGCCTGCTCCTCGCCCAGGCGGGGATCCGCCTGCCGACGGGGGCGCCCGCGACCCTGCCGCTCTTTCGCGAGGTCGTCACCGACGTAGGCGACGACCAGTCGATCTTCGCCAACCTCAGCACGTTCTCGGCCCACATCGCCCACGTCCGCGAGGCCCTCGAGCGGGCGGCGGCGGACGGCCCGGGGACGCTCGTGCTCCTCGACGAGATCGCCGTCGGCACCGATCCCGAGCAGGGGGTCGCGCTCGCCGAGGCGATCCTCCGGGCGCTCGTCGACGCCGGCGCGACCGCGGTGATCACCACCCACTACGAGCGCCTCAAGGAGCTCGCGGGCGAGCTCCCCGCGAGCTTCGCCAACGCGGCGGTCGGCTTCGACCTCGAGGCGATGGCGCCGACCTTCCGCCTGGCGCTCGGGGTCCCGGGGCCGTCGAGCGCCTTCGCGGTCGCCCGTCGCCTCGGCCTCCCGGAGGCGATCCTCGCCGACGCCGAGGCGCGGGTGTCGACGGCCCGGCGCTCGCTCGAGGAGCTCCTCCTCCAGGTCAACGCCGAGCGCGAGGCGCAGGCGGCGATGCGCGTCGAGCTCGAGGCGGCCCGCGAAGAGACGCTGCGGCGCCTGAAGAGCGCGCGCGAGCGCGAGGCGGCGGCGCTCAGCAAGGCGCGCTCGCGCAAGCAGCGGGCCTACGTCGAGGCGGCGGTCGAGCTGCGATCGCTGCGCGACGAGGTCCAGCGCCTGCGCAAGCGCGTGCGCGAGCAGGGCGACGCCGAGGCGCTCGTCGACGGGCGCAAGGCCGAGCGGCAGCTCCGCGATCGCCTCCATGAGCAGCTCGAGCCGGCCAAGCCTGCCCCCGGGGCGCCGCCGAAGGAGCTCGCGGTCGGCGATGTGGTCCACGTCGTCAAGCTCGACGCCGCGGGCGAGATCGTCAGCCTCCAGGGGAGCAAGGTGGTGGTCCAGGTCGGGGCGATCCGGACGACGGTGCGCCGCCGCGACCTCCGGCCGACGAAGGAGCCCGAGGAGCCGCGGCGCAAGGTCAAGCCGCAGGCGGCGGCGCCGGTGCGGAGCTGGGCGTCGTCGACCGCGGCCGCGCACTTCGGCGACGAGGCGAAGGCGGTGACCCGTTCGGTCGACAACGTCGTCGATCTCCGCGGGACGCGGGCCGACGACGCGCTCCGCGAGCTCGATCGCTTCCTCGATCAGGCTCTGCGCGCCGATCAGGACGTCGTCGTGATCCAGCACGGGCACGGCTCAGGGGCGCTGCGCCAGGCGGTCCGCGAGCACCTGGGGCGCCTCGGCTACGTCCGCAAGCAGCGCTCCGGGCTGTCCTCCGAGGGCGGCGCCGCGGTCACGGTCGCCTGGCTCGATCCCTAGAAGACCGGCTCGATCCCCTGTGGCCGCGACATTCGGTATCGTCGCCGGGATGTCGGGGAGCGTACGCAGCCGCGCGGGGGCCCTCGCGATCCTTCTAGGCCTCGGCGCGGGGCTCAGCGTCGGCCTCGCGCCAGGCGAGGCCGCGGCCGATCCGGAGGTCGGCGAGCAGCGGTCGACGCTCCGCGACCTCGACCACCCGACGACGATCATCGCCGGCGAGGCCGACGGCGCGGCGACGGTGATGAACCCGAGCAACCTCGGCTTCCTCCGCGGCGTCAGCGGGGTGCTCGAGGGATCGCTCGCCGGCCGCGGCTCGCTGCGCCGCGGCTCGGGCGTCGGCGCCTTCCTCGGGATCCCGCTCGGCCTCAGGGCGCTCGGCCTCGGTCGACTCGCGGCGCTCGGCCTCGGCTACCAGGTGCTCTTCCCCAAGCGCGTCGACATCTTCAACCTCCCCCCGGGCGAGAGCATCGTCGACGCTCGCTTCCACAAGCTCAGCCTCGCCCTCGCCGTGCCGCTCGAGCGCTTGGTCCGGGGGCTGAGCGTCGGCCTCGCCTACGGGCGCCTGTTCTCGCGCTCCAACCCGCTCGCAGACGGCGTCAACCAGCTCGACCTGGCGATGACCTACCGCGCGCACGAGCGCGTCGCCCTCGGCCTCGTCGCCCGCGGCCTCAACGCGCCGCGGATGGCCCTCGGCGAGCAGTGGGAGCGCCACCCGATCGAGCTCGATCCGGAGATCGCCGTGCGCCCCCTCGGCACCCGCAACCTCGAGATCGGCCTCGGCGGGCGGATCATCCCGATGCGCCGCACGGGTCCGCTGCGCTGGCCGGCGCCGTGGCAGCCGCGGGCGCGGGCGAGCTTCGCCGTCGGTCCGATCGGCCTGTTCTCGGAGGCAGAGCTCCTCCTCATCGGCCAGGTCGACGACAGGGGCGCGGCGAGCTTCGGCCCCGGGATGCGCTGGATGACCGGGCTGTCGGTGGATCTCCAGCACGTCGGGGTCGCGGGCGGGCCCGTGGGCGGCCTCGGCGGGATCGACGGCGGCGCCGCGCGCCTGCGCGTGTCGGCGGAGCGCTACGACGCCCCGGCGCCGCGACCCCGCGAGGTCACGCGGATCCGCCTCGCGGACTTCCGCGGCGACCGCAAGCTCGCGCGCCTCGTCGAGCTCCTCGAGGAGCTGCCGGCCGGCTCGGCGATCGCCGTCGAGACCCGCGGGATGAACTACGGCTGGGCCCAGGCCGAGGAGCTGCGCGAGGCGCTGACGCGCCTGCGCGAGCGCGGCGGCGAGGTGCTGGCCTACCTCGAGGGTGGGTCGCTCGGGACCTACTACGTCGCCTCGGCGGCCGACCGGATCGTCGCTCACCCGCAGCGGCGTCTCGGGATCGTCGGCGTCCACGCGGAGGTCTACTACTTCGGTGAGCTCCTCGAGCGGCTCGGGGCGCGCGGCGAGTTCCTGAGGATCGCCGAGTACAAGGCCCGGCCCGAGACCTACGAGCGCGCGAGCGCGACCGCGCCGGTCGTCGCCCAGCGCGAGCTCTTCTACGCGGACCTCTACGCGACCGTCGTGGCGACGATCGCCGGCGGCCGCGAGGTCACGCCCGAGGTCGTCCGCGGCTGGGTCGACGCCGCGCCGCTCGGCCCGGACGAGGCGCGCACGCGCGGCTTGGTCGACGCGCTCGCCTACGCGGACGAGCTCGACGACGCCCTCGAGGACTGGCTCGAGCGGCCGGTGAAGCTGCGGGCGCCGAGCAAGCGACCGGAGCACGCGCACGCGCTCGGCCGCGGCCCCGAGATCGCGGTCATCCACGTCGACGGGATCCTCCGCGGCGGCGCGAGCTTCAAGGTGCCGCTGGTGAACCAGCGGATCGCCGGCGCGAAGACGCTCACGAAGGCGATCGCCGACGTCCGCAAGGACCCGCGGGTGCGCGCGGTCATCGTCCGCATCGACAGCATCGGCGGCTCGGTCGCCGCGGCCGCGGCCATCACCCGCGAGCTCGAGCTGACCGCGGCGAAGAAGCCGGTGATCGTCTCCTTCGGCAATATCGCCGCGAGCGGCGGCTACTACGTGGCGACGGCCGGCTCGGTGATCTTCACCGACGCCCTGACCTCGACGGGGAGCATCGGCGTCTTCCGCCCCAAGGTCGACCTCTCGGGCTTCCTCGCCAAGCTCGGCGTCGGCGTCGATCGGGTCCAGCGGGGCGCCGCCGCGGGCATCGGCGCGTGGACCAAGCCCTACAGCGAGGCCGAGCGCGCCGCGGCTCTCGCCGGCATCGAGGAGAGCTACCGGATCTTCACCGACCGCGTCGCGGCGGCTCGAGGGCTCGACGCCGCGGCCGTCGACGCGGTCGCGCGCGGGCGGATCTGGCGAGGTGTCCGCGCCCTCGACAGGGGGCTCGCGGATCATGACGGCGGCCTCTACGACGCCCTCGTCCACGCGCGCGCGCTCCTCGGCCGCGCGGGCGCCCGCGCGGAGGTCGTCCACCTGCCGGCGAAGACGGGGCTCAAGGGACAGCTCGCGGCGCTCGGCGCCCTCGGCGTGGCGATGGGGGCTGCGACGGGCGAGGTGGGGGTCGACGGCGACGACGCGGCGCTCCTCGACGGCGTCGGCGTCGCCGTCCTCGGACCCTTCCTCCCGGCGCTCCGCCGCCTGCCGCTCAACCTGTGGCTGGCGCCCGCGGTCGACGAGCTGGCGATGGTCACCGAGGTCTTCGAGGAGTCGGTGTAGTCGGTGTAGACGTCTGTGGTAGATGACGTCTCGAGTAGGCGTCTGCGACGCGTTTGCGCCGCGTCTGGGCCGTTTTTTGAGGGGGCGAGGGGGACATCTCTTGTATCCTCACTGCAATGCGTAGGCGTTCTTGGAGTTTGTTGGCGCTCGGCGCCGCGGTTGTTCTCGGCGGTTGCACGGGTGAAGGGGAGGAGGGCGTCGTCTTCACCGACGAGGAGTGGGCGAAGGTCCAGGAGCTCTCGCCCGCGCCCGGGGCGATCGACGACACGACCAACAAGTACGCGGACAACGCCGACGCGGCGGATCTCGGCCACCGCCTCTTCTTCGATCCCGGCTACTCGGGTCCGATCGAGGTCGGCGACGACGGCATGAACGGCGGCCTCGGGGCGATGGGCGAGACCGGCAAGGTCTCGTGCCGGAGCTGCCACCTCGGCGACTGGCTGATCGACACGCGCTCGCAGCCGAACGGCACCTCGCTGGCGATCGGGTGGTTCATCCGCAACGCGCCGACGCTCGTCAACGTCGCCACCTACGAGACGCAATTCGGCTGGGTCGGCTACAACGACAACCTCTGGGGCAAGAGCCTGATCCCGGCCGAGTTCGTCATGGGGACGACGCGGACGGGGATCGTCCGCTACGTCTACGACAACTACAAGGCGGACTACGACGCGATCTTCGACACGCCGCTCGACGACGCCCTCGCCGACGACGCCCGCTTCCCCGCCGACGCGACGCCGCTCGCAGCCGACGGATCGTGGGCGACGATGGACGAGGCCGACAAGGCGATCGTCAACGAGGCCTACGCCAACTTCGGCAAGGCGCTCGCCGCCTACCAGCGCAACCTGATCTCCGGCGAGTCGCCCTTCGATCGCTACGCCGCCGGCGACGACGCGGCGATCTCCGAGTCGGCCAAGCGCGGCCTCAAGCTCTTCATCGGCAAGGCGGCGTGCGTCGAGTGTCACAGCGGCCCGACCTTCTCCAACGAGGAGTTCCACGTCACCGGCGTCCCGCAGGTCGGCGAGCACGTCGCGCCCGCGCCGGGCTACGACGACGGGCGCTACGGCGCCGTCCCGATCTACCTCGGCTGGGACTTCAACACCGCGGGCCCGTTCAACGACGACCCGACGATCGATCGCACCAGCGGGGTCACGGACGACACGGCGCTCACCGGCGCCTTCCGGACCAAGGGCCTGCGCAACGTCGCGATGACCGGCCCCTACATGCACACCGGCCACCTGGAGACGCTCCGCGACGTCGTCATCTTCTACAACGAGGGCGGCGGCGACGGGGAATTCGCCGGGTCCAAGGACCCGCTGATGGTCCCGCTCAACCTCACGGACCAGGAGATCGACGACATCGTCGCCTTCCTCGAGTCGCTCACCGGCGAGGCTGTGCCGGCGGAGTGGCTCGTCGATCCGAACTGAGCCGCGGCGATCGTCGCAGCGCTGCCGCGCCGCCTCACCCGTCGACGGGAGGCGGCGCGCTCGCGAGGGGGCCCGAGAACGGGGGCGGCCAACTACGCCGCGGGCGCGTCGTCTCCTCGGACGCGGAAGAGCAGGAGCGTGATGTCGTCATCGATCTCGGCCCGCCAGGCCGCGCACGCGTCGGCGACCTCGGCCGCGATGGTCGCCACCGGCGCGTCCCTGCGGGACTGGATGAGCTCCTGGACGCGCTCGATGCCGAACTGCTCGCCGTTGGCGTCGCGGGCCTCGATCAGCCCGTCGCTGTAGAGGAGCACGAGGTCCCCCGGGGCGAGGTCGACGCTGTCGTCGATGAGCGCGTCCTTGATGTCGGGGAGCACGCCGAGCCATGTCCCCGGGGTCATGACCTCCTCGGCGGCGTCGGTGCCGGCGCGGAGGAGGAGGAAGGGCTCGTGGGCGCCCGAGAAGCGCAGGCTGCCGTCGCGGCGGAAGCGGAAGAGCGTGAAGGTGACGTGCTCGTTCTGGCCGAGGCGCTCGCGGACGTTGTCGTAGATCGTCGCGTTGAGGGTGCCGACGAGCTCGCTCGGCGGCGCGTCGGGGCGCTCGCGGACGAGGCTGGCGACGGAGCTCTGGACCATCAGCATCACCAGGCCAGCGCGCAGGCCGTGGCCGGCGACGTCGCCGACGCCGATCCAGGCGCCGTCCTCGGTCGGGAAGACGTCGAAGTAGTCGCCGCCGACCTCGGTCGCGGTCCGCATCACGGCGGCGATCTCGAGGCCCGGCGCCCGCGGCTCGGCCGGGACGATGGAGGTCTGGATCTGGGCGGCGATCTCCATCTCGTTCTCGAGGCGCTGCTTCTTCTCGAGCTCGACGCGCGACTGGGCGAGCTCGCTGACCATGCGGTTCATCGCGGCGCCGAGCGTGCGGATCTCGTCGGGTCCCTTGAGCGCGTGCTTCGGGGCGAGCTCGCCGGCGGCGATCGTCCGCGTGAAGTCGACGAGGTCGTCGACGGGCCGGGCGAGGCGGCGGGCGACGAGGAAGGCGAGGGCGATCGCCACGAGGACGGCGAGGCCGGCGATCAGCAGGAGCTGGCGGACGATCGCCCGGCTGTCGGCGAGGGCCTTGTCGAGCGATCGGAGGATGACGAAGCGCAGCTCCTGGTCGGGGCGCGCGCTCGGGAAGGCGCCGACGCGCGCGAGGAGGCGCGAGCCGGCGACCTCGACGGTCTCGGCGTCGTCGACGAGCGAGGCGGGGAAGACCGCGAGGAGCGCCGCGGCGTC
>JAGQIT010000389.1 GCA_020431135.1 Myxococcales bacterium
GGCCTGATCATCACCAACTGCATCGTCATGGGCCGCGCCGAGGCCTACGCGATGGCCAACGGCCCGCGCCTCTCCTTCTGGGACGGCATCGGCAACGGCGTCGGCTACTCGATGGTCCTGCTGGTGGTCGCGTTCTTCCGCGAGCTCCTCGGCAGCGGCAAGCTCTTCGGCGTCACCATCCTGTCGCCGGTGACCGAGGGCGGCTGGTACACGCCGAACGGCCTCATGGTCATGTCCCCGAGCGCCTTCTTCCTCATCGGGATCTTCATCTGGATCCTGCGGACCTACAAGACCGACCAGGTGGAGACGGAGTAACCCATGCTCGAGCATTATCTCAGCCTGGCGATCAAGGCCATCTTCGTCGAGAACATGGCCCTGGCCTTCTTCCTCGGCATGTGCTCGTTCCTGGCCGTGTCGAAGAAGGTGGAGACGGCGATCGGCCTCGGCGCCGCCGTCATCTTCGTCCTCACCCTCGCGGTCCCGGTCAACCAGGTGATCATCAACCTCCTCCTCAAGGAGGGCGCGCTGGTCTGGATCTCGCCGGACCTCGCCACGGTCGACCTCTCGTTCCTCTCGCTCCTGGCCCAGATCGGCACCATCGCCGCGCTCGTCCAGATCGTCGAGATGACCCTCGACCGCTACGCCCCGGCGCTCTACGCCGCGCTCGGCGTCTTCCTCCCGCTGATCGCGGTCAACTGCGCGATCCTCGGGGCCTCGCTCTTCATGGAGCAGCGCGAGTACAGCTTCGGCGAGGCCGCCGTCTTCGGCCTCGGCTCCGGCATCGGCTGGGCCCTCGCCGTCGTCGCCCTCGCCGCGATCCGCGAGAAGATGCGCTACAGCAACGTCCCGCCGGCCCTCCGCGGCCTCGGCATCACCTTCATCGTCACCGGCCTGATGGCGATCGGCTTCCTGGCATTCTCCGGGATCCAGCTCTAACCCGCGCCGCGAGCAACACACGAGGAGTCACGAACCATGATGTCGACGACAATCATCCTCGGGGTGGCGATGTTCACCTTCGTCATCCTGCTCCTGGTCCTGGTCCTGATGGCGGCCAAGTCCAAGCTGGTCAACACCGACGCGGTGACGATCACGATCAACGGCGACCCCGACAAGGCGCTGAAGGTCCCGGCGGGGACATCCCTCCTCAACACCCTCGCCAACAACAAGATCTTCATCCCCTCCGCCTGCGGCGGAAAGGGCACCTGCGGCGTCTGCAAGGTCCACGTCCACGAGGGCGGCGGCGCCCTGCTGCCGACCGAGGAGGGCCACATCTCCAAGGGCGAGGCCCGCGAGGGCTGCCGCCTGTCGTGTCAGGTCAAGGTCAAGAGCGACATGGAGATCGAGGTCGAGCCCGAGATCTTCAGCGTCCGCAAGTGGCAGTGCAAGGTGCGCTCGAACCACAACGTCGCGACCTTCATCAAGGAGCTCGTCCTCGAGCTCCCCGAGGGCGAGACCGTCCCCTTCCGCGCCGGCGGCTACATCCAGATCGAGTGCCCGGCGCACACGGTCCACTACAAGGACTTCTTGATCGAGGAGCAGTTCCGCGAGGACTGGGACAAGTTCAACATGTGGCGCTACGTCTCCAAGGTGGACGAGGGCGTCACGCGGGCCTACTCGATGGCCAACTACCCGGAGGAGTTCGGCATCATCATGCTGAACGTCCGCATCGCCTCGCCGCCCCCGCGGGCGCCTGAGGGGACCCCGCCGGGCATCATGTCGTCGTACATCTTCGGCCTCAAGCCGGGCGACGAGGTGACGATCTCCGGGCCCTTCGGCGAGTTCTTCGCCAAGGAGACCGACGCCGAGATGGTGTTCATCGGCGGCGGCGCCGGCATGGCGCCGATGCGCTCGCACATCTTCGACCAGTTCAAGCGCCTGCACACCAAGCGCAAGGTGTCGTTCTGGTACGGCGCCCGCTCGCTCCGCGAGGCCTTCTACGTCGACCACTTCGACAGGATCGCCGAGGAGAACGAGAACTTCACCTGGCACCTCGCCCTCTCGGACGCCAAGCCCGAGGACAACTGGACCGGCTACACCGGCTTCATCCACCAGGTCGTCCTCGAGAACTACCTCAAGGACCACGAGGCCCCCGAGGACGTCGAGTACTACATGTGCGGGCCGCCGATGATGAACCAGGCGGTGATCAACATGCTCACCGACCTCGGCGTCGAGCCCGAGAACATCCTCCTCGACGACTTCGGTGGCTAGCGTAGGCCCCCTCGAGGCGAAGCTGGGTAGCAGGGCGAAGGTCCTGCTACCCATCGCTCTTTTAACCTTCCTCGGCCTCTCGGCGTGGCGGATGTGGCCGCGCGGCCCCGAGACCGTCCGCTTCGACGGGCCGACGATGGGGACGAGCTTCGCGGTGACGGTCGTCGCCGAGTCGATCAGCGACGCCGAGGCCGAGGCGCTGCGCGCCCTCGTCGCCGACGAGCTCGCCGAGATCAACCGGCTGATGTCGAACTACGTCGCCGACTCGGAGATCTCGCGCTTCAACGCCCACGAGGGCCTCGATCCCTTCCCCCTGTCGCCGCCGATGGTCGAGGTCCTGGCGATCTCGGACGAGATCCACGCGCTCTCCGGCGGCGCCTACGACATCACGATCCCGCCGCTCCTCGAGGCCTGGGGCTTCGGCCCGCGCGGCGACAAGGGGCGCGCGACCCCGAGCGACGCCGACCTCGAGGCCCTTGGCGACCGCGTCGGCCAGGGGCTGCTCAAGCTCGACGCCAAAGCCGGCCAGGTGACGAAGGGGCACCCGAAGCTCGAGATCGACCTCTCGGCGATCGCCCCGGGCTACGCCGCCGACCGGATCGCCGCCGCCCTCGAGGCCCGCGGCTACCACCGCTACATGGTCGATGTCGGCGGCGAGTTCCGGGTCCACGGCCGCAACCAACGCGGCGAGCCCTGGCAAATCGGCATCGAGCGCCCGGCCGCGAGCCGCGACGACGCGCCCGTTCTCCAGGAGGTCGTGCCGCTGACCGAGGGCGCCCTCGCCACCTCTGGCGACTACCGCTCCTACCGCGAGACCGCGGAGGGCAAGCGGGTCTCGCACACGATCGACCCGCGGACGCGGCGGCCGATCGACCACCGCCTCGCGTCGGTGACGGTGGTCGCCGCCGACGCCGGCCGGGCCGACGCGATCGCCACCGCGCTCAACGTCCTCGGCCCTGACGAGGGCCTCGCCCTGGCCGTCGAGAACGACCTCCCCGTGATGATGATCGTCCGCGCCGGCGACGGCTTCGAGACCCGGACGACCCCCCCGTTCGACGCCTTGCGGCAGGCGGCGGGGTCGGCCACGATCGAGGCGTCGCCATGACCACGATCCTCCTCTCCATCGGCCTGATCGCCGCCGTCATGCTCGGGATGGCGGTCGGCGTGATCTTCTCGAACCGACGCCTGCGCGGCTCCTGCGGCGGCGTCGGCGACGACTGCGTCTGCGAGACGACGGGCGACCCCAACGCCTGCGCCGAGCCGGGTCAGTCGGCCTAGGCTGAGCGGTCAGGCCCTTCCCGCGTACGGCCAGGCCGTCGTCTGTCGGCTCCCCGGCTGCGTCCGAGCGACGATGGGCCGAGCACGACGGAGCGCGGCGAAACCTGTCCTACAGTTCAGCCCCCCTGCCCGACCGCGGCGCTCGCGGACGTCGAGCCCGTCTCCACGGTGGGGGCGACGAGCCGCAGCCTGTGTCCGCGACTAGCGGACTAGAAGCGCCCGCGCAGCCAGATCCCCGTCGGGGTGATCGCCGCCGAGGCGCTCGCCTTGCTCTTCGGCTTGCGGTGGCGGAGCAGGAGGACAACGCCGAGGGTCGTCAGGGCCGCGCCGGCCGCGACGAGGACGCCGCCGCCCGGCGAGTAGTTGTAGTACTCGCGGCAGTCGCCCTCGGCGTCGACGTCCGTCGGATCGACGCACTTGAACTGATCGTCGAGGTAGAGGAGCGCACCGCCGCCGCCGAGCGCGACGACGCCGCCAGCCAGCGAGAGGGCGCCGAAGAGGCGGCCCTTCTTGCTCCCGGCGGCGCGGCTCAGCTCGAGGGAGATCGACTCGCTGACGCCGGGGACGAAGGTGACCTCACGCTCTTCGGCGACGTAGCCGTCGGCCGTGACCCGGAGAACGTGCTCACCGGCGATCACCGAGCGCTCGAGGGGGGTCGTGCCCACGACCTCGCCGTCGATCATGACGGTGGCGCCCGAGGGCTTGCTGTCGACGACGAGGATCGCCGGCCCCGCCCCCATCGCGTCGATCTTGGCTCGGAGCAGCGCGCCCTGCGACGAGAGCATCTCGCCGACCTCCTCGAGGCCGCAGATGTCGCAGCGATCGTCGCTCGATGCGACGACCGTGCCGTTCTCGGCGTCGATGAGCTCGACCTGCATGGTGTAGTCGCGGTTCTCGATCTTCACCGTCGCGCGGACGAGGTGCGAGACGCCGAGCTCCGAGCGCAGCTTGCCGTAGCAGGCCTGGCGGTCGCAGGGGCTGTCGGCGAGCACGTCGACCTCGTTTTGCGGGGCGATCGTGAACTCGCCGCGCTCGAGGCCGTCGCGGAGGCCGCTCATGAGCCCGGCCTTTGCATCGTCATCGATGCTCCCCTCGACGACCAGCGGCAGCACGGCGACCTTGCGGGCGTCGATCGAGCCCTCGTCCGCCTGGGCGGGTGCGCCGAGGGCGATCCACGAGATGAGGAGCAAGAGATAGAGGAGCGCTGCCCGCATCGGCCCCAAAGGTAGCACCATCCACCCTGCCTTGCTCCACCTCCGCGGGGCGCCCCTGACGGTTGAATTCGAGCGCCTCCGCACAGCGGATGATGGGGTTGTCCCCGCGGGGGCGGGGAATGCAAACTTAGGCACCCAGGCGCCTCCGCCGATGCGACATCCGCAGATGCCAACCCATCCGGCCCACCCCGAAGACGAGGACGATCTCGACGTCGAGATCGAAGTCGATCGTCGGAGCGCGCCGACGGTCCAGGCCCGCTCGAACACCGGCGGCGCCCGCTTCACACGCAACCCAGGCGGCACCCGCGGCGAGAGCAACCGCCCGCTCGTCCGCCTCCTCCCAGGGCGACGGGTCCCGAACACCCGCTACCGCCTCGTCCGCTGGCTCGGCGAGGGCGGCATGGGCGTCGTCTACGAGGCCGAGCACGAGGACATCGAGCGGCG
>JAGQIT010000390.1 GCA_020431135.1 Myxococcales bacterium
GACGAGGCCCGGCGCAAGGCCGCGAACCAGGCGTGGTTCGAGTACATGCCGGTCGACTACCCGGAGGACGAGGACTTCCGCTACGACGCGTCGGCGCCCTTCCCCGGCGACATCCGGATCTACCGCGACCTGACCTTCGGCAAGCACCTCCACGTCGTTCTCACCGACCTCCGGACCTACCGCGCCGACCACGTCGTCGACGAGGCCGGCTTCCCGGCGACGGTGCTCCTCGACGAGGCGGCCCTGGTCGCCGACTTCGGTGAGGTCCCGAGCTGGGCGACGCCCTACGTCGACATCGACGCCTACGACGGCGGCAGCTACGGCGACTTCCTCCGCGCCCACGCCGCGGTCGTCGGCTACGACCCCGCGGTGATCACTGGCGACCTCGACGTCGGCGCGGTCAACAGCCTCGTCGAGGAGATAGGCGCGACCCTTCCGGCGGGCGACCAGCTCGCGGTCATCGACGAGGCCGCGCAGGCGACGATGGAGCGCGGCGTCGCCTACGCGACGATGGGCAAGTCCGGCCTCTACAGCTCCTTCGGCAGCCGCTACCTCGTCGTCAAGGACGCCTTCGACGCCTACGCCGCCCGCCGCTTCGCCGCGACGAACGGCGCCTCCGAGACCGCCATGGGCGATGTCCAGGAGCCGTGGTTCATCGACACGATGCGCGCCTCGGATCGCACATGGAAGGTGTGGGGCAACGAGTTCACGCTCAGCCCGCTGCAGATCGACCTGTCGCTCTTCGATCTGCCGGCGCCCTACGCCAACCGCTTCTACCTGACGACGGACAGCTGGGACGGCCAGCCGAACCGCCGCGACGCGCTCCTCGAGGCGCTCGCCGACGTCCCGAACGTCGTCGCGATCACCGGCGACATCCACTCGTTCTTCGCCGGCACGCCGTGGTCGCGCAAGGACCCGTCGGCGAAGATCATCGAGCTCGTCACCTCGTCGATCACGACGGCGACGATGCAGCGGATCCTCGAGGCGCAGGCGGCCTACAACCCGAGCCTCGCCGATCTCCCGGGGATCGCCGAGCTCGCCAGCAGCATCCGCGACTTCCTCCTCCTCTTCGACACCAACCCGCACCTCGCCGACGCCGATCTCGTCAGCAACGGCTTCGTCACCCTTGAGGTCGACGGCGCGGCGATGACCGCGACCTACCACGCGATCCCCGACAGCGAGGTGACCGTCGACCACGGCGACGACGACGCGACGATCAACGGGCTCTTCTCGACCTGGCGCTACCAGATCCGCGCGGGCGAGCGCGAACTCTACCGCGAGAAGTCCGACGGCAGCTGGCAGCGCTGGGACCCGGCGTCGATCAGCTGGGTCTAGCGAGCCGGTGACGCTCCCGGCCTCGTCGGGCCGCTGCGTAGGGGGAGGTCGCGCAGGGCGTCGCAGGGGAGGGGCTAGGAGCCGACCTCGAGGATCATCGCGCCGATCGACCCGGCGGCGCCACGGGCCTCGGCGCGGGCGTCGTCGACGAGTTCTCCGGCGAGCTTGAGCTGGAAGCCCTCGGCGAGCCCGGGGTTGACGACGAGGACGAGCCCGTGGCTCGCCGTCGCCTCGCCGTCGAAGGCGTCGCGGCCCTCGCTCAGGTAGCGGACGAGCGCGGCGCTCTCGGGCTCCTCGGAGACGAGCGTGGCGCCCGCGAGCGGCGTCCCGCTCCCGCCGTCGCGGACGAGGCCGATCACCGCGCCGCCGGCCGCGAGCGGCAGGTGCGGGGCGACCTCTGCATCACCCGCGAGGAGCGCCTCCCAAGTCGTCAGCGTCTCGGTCGGCGCGACCCAGAGGTCGTGGTAGGTGTTGCCTGGACCGAAGGCGCCGTTGGCCTGCGGCTCGGCGATCATCCCGGTGGTCGGGGTCAGGTCCTCGCCGACGACGAGGCCGACGAGGCCGACGCCGGCCGGCAGCCGCTCCTCCGTCGTCACGTCGACGCGGCCGCTCGCGTCGCCCGTCGCGTCGATGAGAACGGGGGCGCCGGCGGGGTTTTGCAGGGCCGTGAGGGCGTCGAGAACCCGCAGCTCGGCGCCGGCGATCTCGCTCTCGGCGGTGATGTCGAGGATCGTCCCGGTGAAGCGGGTGTTGCCGTCGGCCGGCGCCGCCGCGCAGGTCGCCGTCGGGTCGTGGTCGCGGAACTCGACGCAGAGCTTCGATGCGCAGTCGAGGTCGGCGCTGCAGGGCTCGCCGTCCGCCGCCCCGCCGCTACCCGTCGTCTCGCCGGTGCTGCCCGTCGTCGTGTCGGTCGTCGCGTCGGTCGCGGCGCTGCTCGAGCTCCCCGTCGTCGTCGCGTCCGTCGCCCCGGTCGAGCCGGTCGAGCTGGTCGACTCGGTCGCTCCGCCGTCGTCGCCGCCGCCAGCGCAGCCGATCGCGAGCGTGAGGAGGAGCGACGCGAGGCTGTGAGGGGCGCAGCGGCGGTGGTGGGTCGCGGACGATCGCATCCTTCGGGCTCCTGCTCGCCGCGGCGCGACGGCCCGCTAACTTAGCAGGCGATTTCGCGCGTCGGCAACTACGCAGGGCTGAGAGCGCTGCAGTCGGCGCAACACAGACAAGAACAGAAGCGGTCGGGTCCTGTTCTCGGCGTCGTCGGAGCGTCGCGGAACGCCGACTTCCGGAGCCGAGAACGAGCGCGGGCCCGGTCGTGGACCGGGCCCGCCGAAGCTCTCCGCGTCGTCGGAGCTACTCCTTGGTCTCGACGTAGCCGCCCGGGACCTTGTAGCGGAACGCCGACTTCTTCAGCCCGAGGTTGAGCTTCGTGTGCGAGAGCTCGAAGTGGTTGATGCTGTTGTCGCGGTTGCGGACGACGAAGGCGTTGACCCGGCCGCTGCCGTCGTCGACGACGAGGAGCAGCGTCTTGTAGTGCGCGTCCTTCACCTTGGGCTTGAGCTCGATGACCGTGTGCCCGGGGATCCCGTAGCGCCGGACCAGCGTCTCGCTGGCGAGGCGGACCTTGAACTCCTTGATCAGCTTCTGGCCGCCGAAGAGGAACTTCATCGCCCCCGCGAGGTTGGCGTTCTTGTCGACCTTCTGGCTGACGACCTGGCGCGTGTCGTGCTCGACGACCCACATGTTGTCGCCGTCGACGTAGAAGTCGGGGTCACCGGCGCCGTCGTAGTCCCAGACCATCATCCCGGGCTTCTTCAGGAGCATCGTCCCGCGGGTCACGGTGCGCGTGGCGTACACCGGGTGGACGTATGTCTGCTTGAAGTTGGCCTGGAAGTCCTTGGTGCCGTCGTAGAAGGACTGGACCGAGGCGAGCACCGCGGAGGCGCTGCGGGTGGCGGGCGCGGGTTTCTCGGCCACGGCCGAGGTCGCAGCCGGCGCCGACGCCGGGACGGCCGCGCTCTCGGACGGCTGCGCAGCGGCGGCGGTGCCGGAGGAGCAGAGGATGCCGAGGGAGAGGAGGCAGGCAGAAAGGGTTTCCATGATGTGCTGTCGGACGAGGGGGTGCGCGGGCCGATTCACCGGCGGAGTGTAAGGCTTCTGTGAGCCGAGCGTTGACGCGCAGTCTCCGCAACGCCTCAAAACTGGCCGAAGAGCGGCTCTTGCGAGGTTCGGCGGGCTTCGCGGGCGCGCATAGGCGCGGGCGCGAGGGGGCGGTCGCCGAGCGCGGCGATCTCGCCGTACTCCCCGGGATCGCCGATAGGTGGCCCACACGGCCTCCGAGGCCTTCTCCAGCGAGAACAGGGAGCCCGCACCCCGAGCTTCGGCGGTGCGGGCTCCTCCGAGCTGGCGCCGTCAAGCCGCGGAGATCAGCACCTCGCGCGGCGTCGTCCCGCGCGACGGGCCGATCACGCCGTCCTCTTCCATCATCTCGACGATCTTCGCCGCGCGGTTGTAGCCGATGTTGAGGCGCCGCTGGATCATGCTCGTGCTGACCTTCTGCGTCTCGGCGACGATCTGCACCGCCTTGTCGTAGAAGGGGTCGACCTTGCGATCGGCCATCTCCTCGTCGTTGCCGTCGTCGCGCTTGGCGGTGATCGACCGGTTGTAGACCGGCCGCGCCTGCTTCTTGATGAAGTCGACGACCTTGAGGATCTCGTTCTCCGAGACGAAGCAGCCGTGGACGCGGTCGGGCTGGCCGCCGCGGTCCATGTGCAGCATGTCGCCCATGCCGAGGAGCTGCTTGGCGCCCTTGGTGTCGAGGATCGTCCGCGAGTCGATGTCGCTGGTCACCTGGAAGGCGATGCGCGACGGGAAGTTGTTCTTGATCGTGCCGGTGATGACGTCGACGCTCGGGCGCTGCGTGGCGACGATCAGGTGGATGCCGGCGGCGCGGGCCTTGGCGGCGATCCGCGCGACGTTGGCCTCGACCTCCTTCGACGCGACCATCATCAGGTCGGCGAACTCGTCGATGATGACGACGATGTAGGGGAGCTTCTCCGGCTTGTCGCCGACCTTGGCCCCGTCCTCGCCAGCGAAGAGCACCGTCTGGTTGCCGTGCTGGTCGATCATGAAGCCGGGGAGCTGGCTGCCGAGGACCGCGTCCTCGCCCTCCTCGGCGGCGGCGCGGCTGGCCTCGGCGGCGGCCTCCTCGAGGGCGCGCTTCTCGGCCTCCCACTCGTCGATGAGCTGCGGGAGCTTGCGGTTGAAGCCGCCGATGTCGCGGACCTGCGCCTCGCTGAGGATCGCGTAGCGCCGCTCCATCTCATCGACCGCCCAGCGCAGCGCGAGGTTGGCCTGCTCCGGGTCGGTGATCACCGGGAGGAGGAGGTGCGGGATGTCCTTGTAGATGCTCAGCTCGAGCATCTTCGGGTCGATCATGATCATCCGGACGTCCTCGGGCGGGCACGCGTAGAGGAGCGAGCAGATCATCGAGTTGACGCCGACTGACTTGCCCGAGCCGGTGGCGCCGGCGACCAGGAGGTGCGGCGCCTTGGCGAGGTCGATCGACACCGGCCGCCCGGTGATGTTCTTGCCGAGCGCCATCGGCAGCTTGGCCTTGCGATCGACGGCGAAGTAGTCGCTCTCCAAGATCTCCTGGATCGAGACGATCTCGCGGGTCTTGTTCGGGACCTCGAAGCCGACGGTCGCCTTTCCTGGGATCGGCGCGAGGATGCGGATCCGGATCGCCTCGAGGGCCATCGCCAGGTCGTTCTCGAGGCTCTCGATCTTCGACAGCTTGACGCCGGGCTCGGGCTTGAACTCGTAGCGGGTGATCACCGGACCGGGGTGGATCTTGGTGACCTGGCCGCGGATCTTGAACTGGGCGAGCGCCTCCTCGATCTTCTCGGCCTGCTCGAGGACGAAGCTCTTGTCGACGTCGACGGCCTCGCCGCCGGTGGTCTCGAAGAGCTTGACCGGCGGGAGCTTGTAGGGGCCGGGGGTCGTACGGACGACGCCAGGGATCGGCTTGATCCGCTCGGGCGGCTCGGCGTCGCTGGCCGGGTCGGCGGCGCCGCGCTTGGCGAGCTCGCTCGGGCGCGGCGGCGCCTTCTTGCCGCTCCTCGTCTTCGCGTCCTTCGCGGCGCCGTCGGCCGGGGACTCGTCGGCGGTGATCGCAGCGTCGGCGTCAGCGTCGGCGTCGGCGTCGGCGCTTTGGTCGTCGCACTTCTCGGCCTTCGGCGGCGTCGGGTCGGCGATGATGATCTCCGGCGCGGCCCGCTTGGGCTCGTCCTTCTTCGCGGACGCGCTCTTCTTGTCCTTGGTCTTGGAGCGGCGCTTCGACTTCTTAGCGCCGGTCGCGGCGTCGTCGTCCGTGGCGTCGTCGGCGTCGGCGTCGTCGGCCTCCTCCGCGTTGATCTCAGCGTCCTCGACCTCGGCCTCCGCTTCGGTCTCCGCCTCGGCCTCGGCGGACTCGGCCTCGACCTCCTCCTCGGGCTCGTCGCGCTTGCTCCGGCGGCGGTTCGCCCGCGGCTTCTTCGCCTTCTTCGCCCGCGGCTTGCGCTTGGGCGGGACGATCACCGCCTCCTCGTCCTCCTCTTCCTCCTCTTCCTCCTCGGCGACCT